>NZ_JBDGML010000100.1:0-109013 GCF_057655195.1 Arthrobacter sp. Soil_N43 | reverse complement strand
TTAGCAGTCCAGCGTCTATGCGATAGCTAATTGGTTTTCTTGCGTCCAGTTTTCCCAGTAGCGTTTCGGCGTCATGCCGTCCAGGGATCCGTGGGGCCGTTCATGATTGTAGATAGCTTTCCATTCCTCGGCCAAATACTTCGCTTCGGCCATGGTGTCCATGATTTCTCCCGAGAGTTGTTCCCTTCTGAATTGGGCGTTGAAGGATTCGATGAAGCCGTTCTGCCAGGGTGATCCCGGGTCGATGAACGCGGTGTCGACCCCGGCGGTGTTGCACCACTCGATCAGTGCCGCGGCAGTGAACTCCGGCCCATGGTCACACCGGACGTAGGCAGGTGCGGTACCGGTTTCGGCGATGATGTTCTCCAGCACCGCGACCACGTCCGATGCTTTGAACGACCGGCGCGGGATGATCGCCAACGCCGTGCGGGTGTACTCGTCGATGACGTTGAAGAACCGGATGTGCCGCCCGCAGGAGGTCACATCGGACTGGAAGTCGAAGCTGACAACATGCATCGGGTACTCGGCCGTGAGGCGTTTCTGCTCCCCGGCGCCGGGCCCGGTGCGACGCTTCTTCCGGGCCTTTGGTTTACAGACCAGGCCTTCGTCGCGCCAGAGCCGGCGCACCCGCTTCCTATTCAGCGGCACCCCGTCCCACGCCGGCTGCGCCAGCAGATGCCAGCGCGCCTTTCGCCAGCCCCACGCCGGGTGCTTTACCGCGATGGCACGCAGCTCCGAGCGGAGCTGCGCCTCTTCGAAGCCCATGTCGGGCTTCTTCTTGCGGAACGCGGACCGGTTCTGGCCCAGAAGCGCGCACGCGAAGCGTTCGGACGCCCCGGACCTCTCCACCGCCATGCGCACGGCACGGCGGCGGGGTTCGGGGCTCAGAATTTTCCCTTGGCCACCTCGTTCAGGATGTCGATGGCCAGTTCCTTCTCGGCCAACAGGCGCTTGAGCCGGGCGTTCTCCTTCTCCAGCTCCTTGGTCCGTTTGGACGCTTCGGCGTTCTTCTCGGACCCGTACTGGTTCAGCCAGCGGTACCAGGTCGCCTCCGTGATCTGGAGCTCCTTGATCACCTCGACCATCGGGCGGCCCTCGTTGAGCATCTTCTGGCCCTGACGGACCTTGGCGATGACCTGCTCCGGGGTGTGTCTGCGTGCCATGATTCGTGAATTTCCTCCTGTGTCCATTCTCGGACACGAAACTCACACAAACACTGGACTTCTACGTGGGGACCCAACCATAAGCCTTTCACATGCCGAGGTGGGCGTAGGCAGGCACCTCCGATTGACTCTCAAAATGACGGTCGTTTCTAAGAGGTCTCAGACTCGTCCAATCAAGCATCTTCTTAAACTGTCACAACCCCCTCATAAACTAACTGGCAGAGGGGGCCGAGTTCTGAGAACCTTCCGCTCAAAAGTCCTACGAGATTGAGATTCAAAGCCACGCCGCCTACGAAACGAAGGATTTGAAATGGCTCTCATCGGCTATGCACGGGTTTCAACCGCAGACCAGTCCCTCACCGCCCAGGAAGACCAATTGGTCGGTGCAGGCTGCACGGTCATCTACGCAGACGTCATGACCGGAACGAAGGCATCGCGCCCTGAGTGGGATGCATGCCGCAAAGCCCTCCGGGAAGGCGACAGCCTTGTCATCACGAAGCTCGACCGTGCAGGGCGATCGCTGCGCCACCTGCTTGAAATCTCGGACGAGTTGAACAGCAAAGGAGTCACACTCAAAGTGCTAGATCAGGCTCTTGACTCATCCACGGCGGCTGGCTTGCTCCAATTGCAGATGCTGGGGGCGGTGGCTGAATTCGAACGGTCACTCATTAGTGACAGAACCAGGGCCGCGTTGGCTGGACGGCCCCGAGGAAGGAACGGTGGGCGGCCTAAAGCACTTTCGCCGAAAGGTATGGAACGAGCACAGGCCCTTTACGACGCACGCGAGATGACGGTGAAGGAGATTGCCGGGGCGGTTGGCGTGTCGGAAGCCACGCTCTACAGGTCCCTCAAGACCAAGGGAATCCAAGCCAGGCCTTAGTGTGCACATGACAGCGCATGAGTCGAGTGTGATCTAGTCAATCGCGACGTCGAGGTCGTCGATTGCACCCAAGTATCCTAACTGGCAGATCAATCTGCCCAGCTCGGCAAAGTCGTCGGGGACGGTGACAATGGCTTTCGCGGCTTCGCCAACGGCAGCGACGTTGATTTTGGCTCTATACTCTCGTCGTACGAAGTCCTTAAAGGATTCCCCGCTTCGCTTTCTGACTCGGAACGCTGATTTGTAACTTTGCCAATCCGCGTCCTCTAAATTGAAGTGTTGCGGTGATAAATAATCAAGGATGTCCGGCTGCTGGAGCCCGAAGGGTGTAATTCGGCTCAACCTCCCAACTCGGATTGCCCGCTTGCCAAGCTCAGCCAGCGCCCGTTCTTCCTTGGTGGCCGATCGAGATTCCAGCTCCGCCAGAGTTCGCTCAGCTAATTTGCTATCTCCAGCGCGAAAGGCATCAACGGCCCGTTGCCAAATCGGGAGTACACGCGCTTGAACGACGTTGTCCACCACAACGACAATCGGGGAATCGAGGGCATCAAACAAAAACTGCATGTCGGGAAGGGCGGCTGCATTGTCTGTCCCGCGCATGACGAAGACCTTGGCGCCCGACGTGAATATCTCCTGTGACAGGCACTCCTCCAAGACAATCTGATCGTGAGTACCCTCTACGATTACAGCAACACGAGTCATTGAGAGAATGTCGCTGGGAGTGAGGCCGAGCCGCTTGGAATCTTCGTCGAGTCTCAGCTGACTGACACCGAATTCCAGTGCAGAAATCGTGGTTTTTCCAAATCCAGTCAACGCTGCGTGCAATAGGTTCGCGCCGTGCCGGGGGTCCAGAAACGCCGGAGAGTGGGTTGCACCCACAATTGCGAGATCATCAAATTCGGCCACCAGTCTGTGTAGGCCCATCGATATTCGGGATTCTAGCTGCCTGTGCAAACCCTGCTCCGGTTCGTCAACGATGACCACGCGAGGCATGCCCTGATCTGACTTGCTGAGGAACAGGCTCAAAGCGAACCGAACCCATTTTTGCTCACTGAACGAGAGGTCATCCAACGAAATCTTGTTTGATCCGCCGTGATAAGGGACAGCAACCCATCTTGGGGGTTGTCCAGCAAACCAGTCAGAGGGGCTGCCGGGGTCAAAACGTAACCGGAAGGGAAAGTCAGCCAGGATGCTCAAAATCCTGTTAGTTTCGGACTCGGCCACCGCCACGGACTTTAGGACGCTGTCCGCCAGTACTATCTCAGTTCCGGCCGAGGCCTCGACGATCGGTGTTCGCCAGGGAGTTTTGGAAATACGCGACAGTGTGCGCTGCTGGATCACGTCCACTTGCAACGAGTTGACGAAAACTTGGACCGGACCTCGTGCAATTGATCCAATGCCTACCAAGGGCACCGGGAAATGAGCCGGCCAGGCGTCCAGCGGTGAGGAGTTCGTGGGAACGTAATTTGGTGCCGCCGTTGCCGGGTCGCGAATAACATCAAACGGTTCGCAGTACCACTCCTCCGCCTGCGCCAAGCGAAAGGGGCGATTAGCAGCAGACAAGGACTCCCAGTCTGGCTCTGTGCCTTCCACAATTGCGCGATTAATGTTGCTGTGCAAGGCACCATGCTGGGCGAGCATGCGCAAATCCTCCTCCCCAAGGATTGCCGACAAATAGACGGTCCATTGTGCGTCAGCGGGCGTCCCGGAGGGCACGAGCGAAAGGTGGAACCCCTGGCTCGTTTTGAGTTCGGGGTAATCGATCAGCTCGAGGGCATCCTCTAATTCGAGGTCCTCCCACAAATTGACCCTTCCCAGCAGAGCCGATTGGAACTCTTCACGATGTTTGTCATCCGCTTGGAGCTCTCTGGCAACGTCGAGCATTTCATAGAGTGCCGCCACGAAACTGTTGTCGCCACTGGTTGGGCGGACTTCGATCGATGCGTGGATCAGCGGCCGAGGCCTCGACTTGTTCTTAGGCTGACCGACTCCCCTAAACGCCTTGGTGAGTTCGTCCAAGAGCCGAGTCTTGCCCGTGCCATTCTTGCCGTACAACATTGTGGATCCCGACCGAACATCAATGTGGACCCCGGACAGTGGTTCCGGCCCGAATATTGAAGCGCCAATGATTTCGTAACCCTGAGCCTCAAGAGGCATGCGTTCTCCCCAATGTATAGTGCCGGATTCGCGCATTGCTGCTTGCTCCGAGCGCGAATGGCTCAATCGTAGCCTTTAGCATGCGGAACTGAGCCGACCGGGCAAACGACTGGACCAACAACCTTTGGGTCCAGGGCGACTTGCAATGGGACCGGATTGGTGACCGCTCTGTGTGCCTTCGTCGCCATCGCTCTGCGACCCCCCCCCACGGAACGGACGACAGCGCCGGAACAACGACTCGACGAAGCCCGGAAACACCAATGGCTGGGCGAGGTCAGCGCGCTTGAGGAAAGCCTCGTGCACCCGCGCCATCGACGTGACGAAGCGCAGCAGCTGGCCACGGCCCACTCACCGATGCCCGGGTAAACGGGGGGGCCTGTCAGAGACGCTGCTCCTTGTCATCGGCAGCGAGCCTGGCGGGGACTTCGAGCTCCAGCGGGTCGAGTTCCGGACGGGCCCTGCGGAAGCGCAGCGAATGTCTAAAAGACTGACCTGACCAGGCGGCGTCGGCCTGGACTTCAACTACGATGGGATCAACGAGCGTCAGTTCAACAGGCGAGGCGTCCCGGTTGAAACGGTCGAGGGCGGTTCCTTTAACCGTAGACGGCCATGGGTGGGGTCCGACCGCGGGCCGGAGCCAACTGGCAAGCATCCGGCTGTCTGCAGGTTTCAAGGGTGAGCTCCGCCCCACTATGCGCAGCTCACCACGCAGCGGCAGCCCCGCCACGATCTCGGTCGGCCGGTGCACAGGTCCGATGACGGCCCCGCACACGACGTCCAGTTCCGAAACATGCTTGGCCTTAAGCCAGATCCTCTTCCCACCGGCATAGGGCTGGATACTGCTCTTGGCGACCAGTCCTTCCATCCGAACGTCAGCCAGACCTTCAAACCACTGCCTGGCCAGCACCCGATCAGTCGTTTGAGGGGACACCGAGAGCGGGGGAGCCCAGACAGTTGCCAACTCCTCCAGCAGCGCCCGCCGATCCACCAGGGGTAAGCCCCTCGCGTCCTGGCCGGCAACAGCCAGGACGTCGAAGCCCACAAAAGTCGCCGGTAACTCGAGGACCATCGACCGCAGTCGTTCCTTGCCGGCTGACAACCTCCCCTGCAGGGCCTCGAAGTTCAATCTGTCTTCTGACCACACCACCGCCTCGCCGTCGACAATGCAACCGGCCGGAATCATGGACAGTGCCGCCCCGACCAGCTCCGGGAAGTACCGGGTCAGGTCCTTACCCTGGCGCGACCACAGGCTGACCTGATCCCGATCCCGAAAAATCAGGACACGATAACCATCAAACTTGGGCTCGAACAGCATTTGACCCGGCAAGGCGGACGCCGGCGGAATGCCCTTCACACGCTTTGCCAGCGCGACCTCCAGCGGTGGGCGGAGCGCCGGGGGAATCGTCTCACCGGACTGCGACATGCCCTCAGAATAGGCCCCTTTAGGATGCAGGAATCTAGTCCAACCGGTGGCCCCGCGGCACCCTGCATGGTGGCACGTAGCCCGGGCTAACTCGTTGTCGTCCGCGTGTCGAAGCAAGCCTCCATCCGGAGAAGAAGCAGTCAGCCCATGGTCGCGCGGCTTTAGGCCGGCTTCGTGGCGACAGCTGAGATCCTGGACCCACCGTGCCTCATCGATCCCAGACAGTTTCTCAGGCGGCAAAACGAGCTTCTTGCCGGTGCAGCTCCTGCATGTTCGCTGGCTTATTATCGGAGACAGATTCGACGCAGGGTCGAACTAAGTTGGACAGCGAGATGTAATGGAATGTGCCGGGCAGGAAAATAAGCAGGCGGCGGAAACGACCGAGTCGAAAGCCTACGACGAGCTGCGCACGGCGGTCTTGGTCGTCGGTAACATTTTCGGCACCGAGCCGCGCTGCGCAGATGCGGCAGCACTGCTGTGTGAAATCGGCCGACACCTTGGCTACACGCTTACGGTAAGGCCCGTGTCGCTCATGGCGCAAAGCTATTCGCCGCCCGCGGCGATACTGATGGGGCCAAAGGCTGCAGCATCTGTCTCGGGGTCCTCGCTTGCAAAGGCGCAAACCAAACTCCCTAACGGGGAGAATACGGGCCACGTTGTTGTGACATGTGAAGAGCCGATGCTGCTGATGGACGCCAATCTGCCTCAGTTGGCCCTGGCCAATATTGACGCTCCTGTCCTCCTATCCAAGGTCAGCAGCACGCATCCGGACAATGACGAATGGCATTTTAGGCCGACGACGGATCTCGAAGTCCTCTATATCCTCGACGAAGGCGCGAGAGGTCTAATTGAGCGTTTCGATGAAGCTATGGCCAGTAACACCTCGCACGCACGACATATCGCGAAGCTGATCCAAGACGGGACGCCGTGGATGGAAATCCTGGGTGAGCTCCACGAGCTTTCAAAACGCGAGAGAGCCTAGACGGCCTGCAGGCAAGGCATCTCAGGGCAGGCAAGGTTGATCCAACTTGCGCACCGCCGGGTCTGATTTGCTCTTCTGCGAGTGACACTCGCGTGGTTGCACCACTTCCCCAACCCAATCCTCGCTAGCAAGAAAACAAGCAAGCAACTACTGCTCCTGAGGCTATCGGAAATAATGCTTTCCTTAAGTGCATCGTGCGGCATAGACCATGACGGCTACGCTGCGATGGCGTGGCCAACCTCGTGGCTTGGCTGACAGTGTCCCGTCGTCCGACGCGCCACGGCCAGCGCATGCGAGCGAATCGCGTCGCCGCGCCCGTCGACTTGCTAGCGTAGTCGCGTATCGAACGAATGTTCGACGGGAAGTAAGGGCATCGTGGGGACACAGAGCACCATTGAATGGACCGAGGCAACTTGGAACCCCGTCACCGGCTGCGACAAGGTCGCAGCCGGATGTGACAACTGCTATGCACTGGCCTTAGCAAAGCGGCTCAAAGCAATGGGGGCGGGCAAGTATCAAAATGACGGAGATCACCGGACCTCTGGTCCGGGCTTTGGCGTCACCCTTCATCCGACTGTGCTGAAGCAGCCTTACCTATGGCACAAGCCAAAGGTCATCTTCGTGAACTCTATGAGCGACCTCTTCCACGCCAAAGTCCCGCTCTCTTATGTCCGCGACATCTTTGATGTCATAAGGGAAACCCCGCAGCACACATATCAAGCGCTAACAAAACGGGCTCACCGTATGGGGCGGCTGGCGGACAAGCTGGATTGGCCGCACAACCTATGGATGGGGGTTTCCGTTGAGGAACGAGACGTCGTCGATAGAATTGATAGCCTGCGGTCTGTCCCCGCCGCCGTTCGCTTTCTATCTTGTGAACCACTCCTCAGTAGTCTGCCTGGACTGAATCTGGACGGCATCAACTGGGTGATAGTAGGCGGCGAGTCTGGCCCTCAGGCCCGCCCGATGGAGCCAGCGTGGGTCCTCGATATTCGCGACCAATGTCAGGAAGCCGGAGTGCCCTTCTTCTTCAAGCAATGGGGAGGTCGAACCCCAAAAGCAAAGGGACGCGAACTCGACGGACGAACCTGGGACGAAATGCCGGGGACAGCCTTCAGCCGCGGCTAGGCCGCCTTACGAATGACGTGCTGGTGGGGCTTGCTGCCTTTGGTCACAAAGTCCACCTTGCCCGCCTTCACCAGATGTCTCAAGGCTGCTGTGAATGCTGTCTCTTTTGCCTCACCGTAGACATCACCGAAGATTTCATGGGTGAAACATACGACAGCCTTTTCCTGGCCATCCTCCACAAGAGCGCATATGTTGCCCGCGATTGTTGCCGTTGCCTTCTCATGCTCTCGGTTAATTTGGTGTTCCACGGAGTCAAAAAGCATACCCGCTACAGCATCCTGGTCCGGGCCCAATGCCCTCAACCATTTTTCCCGGGCCTTCGCCGCCGCAACTCCAAATACCCAAAGTCCATGAGGATCGGCGGTCAGGAAAATGAGAAAATACACAGGCTGATGGTGTACCTGCCGCCGGACCGGCGAGACAACTGAACGAAAAACCGTGCCTACAGTGAGGCGCTTCGCATACTCCAGTGCGACGGCTTCGGCCGCAGCCTCCCAACTCCTTGAACCAGACTCAAGGTGTGCCTGCAGTGCCACGTCCCGCCACCACTCACCACCGCAGACCTTGTCCGCCTGAGCCACACCTCCGAGATCGAGTTGTCCTTTCTTGTACTGGCCGCCCGCGCGGCGGATGAGGTCGGCATTGAAGTTAATCAGGACCTCAGTTCGGGGCCAGGTGCCGCGCTTTCGCAGCGCTGGCGCCAAGGTATCGAAAGGCAGGATCGCGCCACAGGGATCAAGGAACAGGAAGAGGCTGGCACCGGCTGACAAGCCGAAGGCCTCGTCCAGATGACCCGCACACTCACCATGCCGGGTCGCCACGCGGATACCACGTTGACGATATTCGGCAGCGACGCCATCGAGCTTCAGGAAGTCGGACTTGTTCTTCTCGACCAGAAAGATGTCGATGCGCGTGGTCGCCTTAGCCTTTTGCGCAGCCAACATCATATGCTCCCCCGACGCGGCCTCTCCTGTGTCGAACCGGCCCCGCCCTGCGAAGCCGTCGAAGAGAACCGATCGCTTTGACGGGAGGGCGCTGGCCGTCATCGTTGCGTATCGGACAACATACTGTTCGAGTATTCCGTGTTTGTAGACAGACTGAGGCCTGGGGCCTTCCAGCAGCCCTGCTTCCGTCCCTACAGCCATGCGCGCCCCCTACCTCCGCGCGGTAGAGGAGCACCGCGCCGCCAGCATCTCCGACTAAGAACTATCGCATAGCCGACGCGGGAGGCGTGCGACACGCTGGCACCCTCGTGAGTGCTATATAGCCGCTCAAGGCTTCGGACCGTGCACAGACCGGCCCTGCCCACAGGAACGATCTTCAATCCATAGATGGTGTCCCGGCATTGACAAGTATAGTGACCGGCGACGATAGTTCCATCAGCCGGGATCGCAAGGTATCCCGCGAATAAGGGGGCTCGTCATGTTGCACATCACCATCGGACCATGGAAAGCGGCGGATCCGGAAGACGGCCTGCACCGGTCGCATGTGGGCTACCGTTCCGAAATGAGCCAACAGGAAATGTACGAAGCTAACCATGGCGAATGGGCCATCGGCACAAAGCGCCACAGCACCGAACGTTTCGCGCTGTTCTCATTCGCCGGCGTGGTCGTCCAGGCCATTGAGATCCTCGACTTTGAACGGACTCGCAAGTTCGAGAAGCACGAGAGGCGCGACGACAAGTACACAATGAATGGCACGATCCTGGCCGATGGGCACCCTGTGTTCGACAAATACGTCAACAAGCCCAGCCCGAAAGATGTCACGCCCGGAAGGAACCCTGTCCGCTACTTCTGGGATCCCGAGTTCGACAACACCACAGGCAGGTCCTGCAGGTGCGGCTGCGGAGAAAACACCAACGCCGGCGATTTCATCCCCGGCCACGACCAGAAGGCCATCCACGAACGGATCGCGAGGATCGGGACAGTTACAGAATTCTTGGACTGGATGGATGTGGTCCGCCCGGCGACGCTTAGCCGGTAACCCACTGATGCCGGTCTGCGATGGGCCGGGCCGGAAGGATGTGGTAGGTGGCTTTCCATCAAAGCCGTGACGTCGGCGGCGTCCGGGATGAATTGTATGGCAGCCCTATTTCTTGTCCGGCAAGGGCTTCGAGGTGAGGACGATGCGGAAACCCCTTCCGCCGAATGCCCACTACCCCCGGACTGTGACGGGCGTACCGTCCGGGACAAGGGCCAGCAACCGAGGGATGTCACCTTCGTTGGCAATCACGCAGCCGGGGGTTGCGTTGGTGTAACCGGAGATGCTCCGGCAATCATCGGAGAATGCGTGAATCGCCTGGACTGCGGTGTCCTGGCCGAAGTATCCGTCAGTCTTTTCACTTTGCGCTGAGAGAATCAACATCGGCTGCGCCGAGCACCGCTGGGAGAGGGACGTCGAATAGCGTCCCATCACGAAGGACCGGCCGCGGGCGGTGTCATCTCCCCCGCTGATTGACACCGGGTACACTTCCAAGAGTTTCCCCGCTTCAGCCACTGTGATCGTCTTAGCGGCCAAGTCCACGTCGACGGTGATGGTCGAAACCCTGGTGAGGACCTCCGAGGTCCGCACCCAGCCGGTGGCCCCGTTCACGGGGGCTCCGGTACTAGGCAGGTTGCGGCGGGCCGGTAGGAGCACCTGCAGCCACGGGCCGTTTGTGGGTCCGACTACCGGCATCCAGGTCCGGTCTGAGCCGTCAGAGTCGACAACACGGGCGGGGAGACGACCGAAGGCGATGCCCTCAGGCGCAGCGTGCACGGCCAGCCCGTCAGCTCCTGGCGCTGCCAGAAGGCGGCTGTAGGGAATACCTGTATCGCCTGGAGCTGACGGGATGAACACCTCAGTGGTTATCCACGGCAATGATCCGGTGGTTGGTACCCCTGCCGCTGAGGACTCCTGAGATGACGTGCGTGCGGCCGTCGGAAATGCGTCAGGGACTGGAGTTGGAGCAGGCCTCCCCAGTTGTCGGGTGACCACTGTGGCCTGCTGAACGGCTCTGTGGGGAGACGCAGCAGGCACAACCGCCACCGCCGGCCCCATGAAGAGCACGACGGCCATGATGCCAGCAGTGGCAAGCCTTCGGGCGATGCCGATGTTCATTGCTCAGTTCCTACCGACCGTTGTTCTTCACGCGGAGCCCGCGAGTCCTGAGGAATATTGGGGCGCCGGCGAGGAGGACCCCTGCGGTCGTGCCGAATGCCAGGGCCGTGCCGTCAACCTCATTGGCAGCGACTGCCGCCTGGGGCTGGGGGCGGGAGGGAATGGGGACGTCCGTGACCGGGGCGGCCTCCGGTATGGGAGCAGCAGGTAGCTCCTGGACGGGCACGTCCGCGACAGGCTCCAGGACAGGCAACGGCGCGGGCACCTCGGCCGGCGCAGGCTTGATCGGGCGCACGTTCCCGCTGGGGGCACCGATGGCGATGCGGCCAAAAAAACCGCCACTTTGCTTGCCGACGACTTCGATCGTTGCGCCGCCCGGACCCGAGACGTCCATGAACGTGTCGGAGGTCCCTTCAGCAGAGGCGTACCGGCTCGGGTAGTGCTGCCCGTTTACAGTGATGATCAGCTCTTCGCCTGGGTACCAGCCGTGGAGCTGTCCGTCCTGCCCAGCGCTGACGACCGCCTGAGCCTGCTGCACTTGAAAGGCCTCGGTTTCGTACTGGGAGGTGGCGCCGATGGCGCTAAACATTACTGCCCCGCTCCGATTGAAGTCCGGCACAGCCCAGTCAATGTGGAAGGCGCCGTCGGGAGCGGCCACAACCGACAGGTTGTACCTTCCGCCTCGGTCCACGACGCTGATCCGCTCTCCCGCCTCGAAGCCGGAACCGTCGATCGAAACAGGCGTTCCTACCGTGTACGGCTCGGTCTGAGTGATGGTGAAAGCAGGGCGCCGGCAGGTGTTGTCATTGAGGATGCCGTTCAACTGAACGGGCCACGTGCAGCTCGATGCAGCCTGGGCCGGCGATACACCAGTGGACAATACGGTTGCGAGGAGCAAACCTGCTCCGGCGGTCTTAATCATGGTGCTAGCGTCCATGCGGTGGATCTCCTTTGTCGGGTGGATTGGAGGTGTGGAGCTTGGTGAGTTCGGGCAGATCGGTATTTGTGGACCAGCACCCGCCGCTCCTCTTACGGGACCCGAAACAGCTAGGAACGTGGAGAATTCGGGGTAAGGCTGTTTACCAGGGCAAAATCCCCTTCGACACGAGCAGTCCGCATCGCGGTCCACGGTCTGGGAACTGCCGACGCGGAGTGCCAAGCGCTGACTAAGACGGAGGCTAACCCTTCCCGCAGGTCGTTGCGGGATGCGCGGGACCTAGGACATCCGACCCGGCCGGACATGGCTTTAGGCGGCCAGTCCGTGCGCCTCGTCAGTGACGCGCTCAACTAGGGGGTCATCCTTGAGCTCGTCGATCCTGCCTGGGTTGTACCCGGAAAAGCTGTCGATGATAACGCCGTTCTGGTAAACGACAACCACGGGCGCCTGGGTGTACCCAAGGCGCCTGCAGAATTCGCGGTTCTGGTCCTCGGTGCCGTCCAGTTTGGTGACAAGGAGATCGGTCTTGGCGATGGTGCGCTCGGTGGCGTCGCACTGGACGCAGCCTTTGGCCTTGCTGTAGATGAGTACAGATTTAGCTGACACGGCATCTTCTTTCTTTGATGGATGAGGAGAACTAACGCAGATTCTCTGTAGGCGAGGGCTTTGAACACCGCTGGCTCCGTCATATTTACGACGGCATCATTGCGAGCCTCAGCTGTTTGTGAAGATCCTCGCTGAAGCCGGCCCGACCGATGACGTTTTCAAGCACCCTCAGGTAGCGGGCGCGAGCGTTCGCCTCAGTAAATACAGGGTGGATGATCGTGCCGTCAGCCTTGCGACCAACGGGGACACCACGGTCGGGGGCGAGGGGCCACCCCAGATCCGTGTAGCCCGTCGCGTGCATCTCAGCAACGATGAGGGATTCGATGTCGGTCATGATGGCCAAGACGCGCGGCAGTCCGGTATCCATCAAGGCTGCCGCGAAGTCGTCGACCGTGAACCTCATATCCGTGTAAAAGAGGAATTCGGCCGTGGCCCTGTTGTCTTCTTCCCCCTCGTTCTCTATAAGAGTGTGGGCCAGTGAGACGATGCGGCGGGTGATACCGTCAGTCGAAACGTCGTCGGTGGTCCACTCCGAGCAGATGATGTCTGAGTCCAGTTGGACCGTTCGGATGTCGTTCCGAATGGCTTCGCTTTCGGCCTTGCTGAGCGTGTACTGGGCAGCCTTGGTCAATGTATTCCGATCAGTGAGTGGTTTTGCTTGCGGTGCGGATTCGCAACCAATAGGTTGCGTGATGTGTAGAGATACGCGAGGAAAGCCTGCAGATTCATCGGAGGGTCAGGAGTCCCATGCGGCCGTGTTTTCATCGTCGTCGGCGGGCACGAAATCGTCCGGCACGAAGCCTGCTTCAGACATACTCGGGGCGGAGACGGCTGGTCTGTGCACATCATCTTGAGCCGTTGGCTGGAGGTATCCGTACCGGTGGGCTACGCCCTCGACCAGGAAGCTCTTACCGACGCCCAGGACGTCGACGATGGAGGTCTTGCCGCTTTTCTGCGTGACGGTCACCGGACCTTCGACAATCAAAGTCTCTGGACCAAAGATGACCCATTCACGCTTGGCATTCCGCCTGTAGCGTGCGTAGGGAGCGTCGGCGATGGTCGTAGATGGTTCAGTGGTTGCAGTGCTCAAGGGTCTTCTCTTTTCTCTTCTAATGGTCGGGCCTGCGGGGGCCTTAGGCAGCCCTTGCGGCGGGCTGCCACACCGGGATGGCCTTCTTCACGCGGCGGGTCGGCACTGCGTCCAGGGCGCGGACGCCAGATTCCAGCCCGACTGGTATTTCGCGCGGACGATATTTTCCGGCGGCGAAGAGTCGGAGGGCTTCGATGCGGACGGTGTCTGCGGAGAGCTTCACGACGGCTGCGCGGCGCCCTTCGCCGTCGTGGCCGATCTCGGCACGGTCGACGATTCGAAGGGTCTCTCCGGCGCCCGCATGACGGCGGTCTCTGTAGATGACGACGGTGCAGGCATATCCGCCCGGGGTGTTCTGGCAGGCCTCGAGCAGATCAATGACCCATGAGGTGATGATGACACCGCCTGGCGCTCGGGCGATGTCCGCGGAGTTGATGATCCAGACGGTCCCGACGATGCCTGCAGCACGATGGGCAGCGTGGCGCTTGAGGACAACCTCAGGGTCAATGGCCGAGTGCTGGACCTCGATGGCAATGTTCTTTTTGGAACCGATGCGCTGGACGATGGCGTCGGCGCGGGCGCCTGGTACGGAGAATTCGTGAGCAAAGGCCTCACCCAACACGTCAAACTGGAGATAGCGGTGGAATTCGCCGGCGGGACCGCCCTTGGTGGCGCACTCCCCTGCCGTTCCGGAGGCGTGATACCAATGCGGGGCCCGGTCCACCGACTGACGGTAGAAGATCGGGGCGTCGCAGTGAATCTCCTCGCAGCGCAGATTTCCGGCCGCGGCCAGCTTGCGCGCCTGGGCGCCGTCCACCAACGCGGCAGAAGCCTTTTGGATGTCTGAGGCCCCCGGAAGGGCGACGCGGGCGGAGCGGTCGGTCGTGGTTGCGGTGAACATGAAAGCCGTCCTTTAGGTCGTCGGTGCAGAGGCAACCAAGAGGTCCGCCACGCGGATGCGATGAGCACCACGCTCACCATGTTGATGGGTGGGGACTGGGAGCTTGTTGCGGCGGAGGTCAGCGTAAATGGCCGCCATGGATCGCCCCTCCAAGGCGGCGTATTCGGACAGAGAAACCGAGGTGCGACCCTCCAGTCCCAGACAACGGAGCATCCCTTCTGCTGACGGTAGGGACGGCGCGCTGACTTTCGCCTCCGCAGTCTGCTTAGGGTTCTCACTTACCTTCATGGCGCCATTTTCCTTTTATTCCATTTGCGGATGTCCGTACTTATATTGTCCACCATTAGATGACAATGCACAATAGTGCGCAACCAGTCCCCCTCTACGCCTTCGCCCAGTGCTTACCAAGCACCTTGGGGTCACCCCAGACCTCGACGCCGTCCATCTCGACATACATCTCTTCCTGAAGAAGGGCCATGACGGACTCGACCTGTTCCGGGAAGCATTCGATGACGATTTCGTCGTGAACGGGAAGGAACGGGCGGGCACCCTCCGGCAGGCGGGCGCCGATGGCAATACAGAAGTCCTTGAACACATCGGCGGCGCTGCCCTGAATGATGTAATTGACCGCGGTGTATGGCTTGTTCTTGTCTCCGAAGAGCCTGCGGCCCGACAGTGTCTGTGGCGTGCCGCCCCACTCGACCAGCTTCTTCTGGCGCTCGATCCACTTCTTCATAGTCGGGTACGCATCCAGAATCTGACGCTTGAGCCTGCCCGCTTCTTTAACTGACATCCTCATGTCGTTGGCCAGCATCTTGTCTCCCTTGCCATACATCAAGCTCAGCAGCACCACCTTCGCCGCGGACCTGTGTCTGTCAGCCTCGAGAGTGCGCTCACCTTCCTGATTCACCCCACGGGCACCCTCACCCCACACCTTGGCCGCGATCTCGACGTAGATGTCGTTCTGACGACCGACTGCGCGGATCAATCCCAAGTCGCCAGTGGCCACGGCCAGCAGTGAAGGCTCCACGTGCGAGAGGTCGCAACCGACCAGGACCTTGCCCGGGTCCGCCATGAGGACGTGCCGCTGAGAGCGCACGAGACCGGGATTCAAGGCGTACGCTGCAGGCTGCTTCTTCGGGTCCTTGGCCGAACGCAGGTTCTGCATGGCCGGCTCGGTCACCGAACTGCGCCCCGTGATGGCCTTGGCTGTGTTGATTTTCGGGTGCACCCGGCCATTGATGTCCACCTGGTCTCGGATCTCGATGAGCTTGCTCAGAGATGCTTGGATCTCCAAAATGTCGCAGAAATAGTGCCATTCCTCCAACGACTCCTCTGGCACTATGGCCAGGACTCTTGAGGCCTGAGCCAGGGATGGCGCGCCCTTCAAGGTCCGAGGTAGTTCGACTCCGAGTCGCACGGCGAAGGCATGCACCTCCTTGCCGCCGGTAGCAGGCCTGAAGCCGAGACGGGTTGTGGCGGCGGCCACGGCACCCTCGATGTCATGAATGAGTGTTTGCAGGTCCGGCAGGTCGATCCGAATGCCCTCGTAGCCTGTCCAGCGCCACATTTGATCCACTTTGATCTCACGGAGTATGTGGCAACGCGCCCAGTCGAGCTCAGCCAGATCATCTGCCAAGCGGGCACACTCGATGGCGTCCACAGTGGCGTAAGACAGCAGCTCTGGCGTGTCCAGCCCGAGCCCCGCGACGGCCTGTGCCAGCCACTCCTTGCCCGCAGCGCGGACGGTTGCGCCGGAGTGCAGCTCCCAGGCATCTTGCAAGGCTTTCAGCGTGCTTTCGGTCTCTGGCTTGAGGTCCTTCAGGCTGTGGCTCTTGAGGCCAGGATAGGCAACGCGGGCCCCGAGCAGGGTGCAGCGCAGACTATCCAGCTTTAGGCCTAGCGTCTTGCGGATTACCCAAGCGTCGTAGTTGGCATTGTGCGCCCATACACGGCGGCCTGCGCCCTTGAATGCCTCTACGATGAACTTCCGTGCCAGCGCACGGTCGCCACCGCTGACAGACCAGCCGGACCCGTCAGAAGCCCCAACGGACACTATGTGGCACCGGAATCCGTGAAGAAAGACATTCTTGGCGTTGTCCGTCTCGGTGTCCAGGCCGAGGCGGCCCGGGTGCTGGTCCAGCCAGGCAACGAAGCCGGGGATGTCTGCGGCGCTCCGGACCAGCCGGACGTTGTACCCGCTCACAGGGAGATCTCCGAGTCGTCATCGAGCTGGCCCGGGGTGCCGACAAAGGTGTCGGTACCTGTTACCGCGAGCTCCGCGGGCTTCGCGGGCGCTGCGGTTTCGGCCACTGCTACGGCAGGCCGGAGTTGGCGGACATTGCTGTGGTTGGCGGGCTCGTTGCCTGCGACTGCGCGGAGGTTCATGCCCAGCCACCGGTATTCGCCGTTGACTTTCTGCAGCTCGATGCCGAGAGCAGCAGCGCGCTGGCCAAGGTCGGCTGAAATCTTGGACGTGGTCCAACGGAACGTCATGCCCTGTTCGGCCCTCAGCCAGTCGTTGAGTGCTTCCGTCAGGTCAGAACGCTTGATCATGTGTCCGTTGCCGAAAACGACCTCCTGGTCGAGAAAGCCCCCTATCAGGTCCTGGCTCTCGCGGTAGTGGGCCGTACCGGAGAGGACGGCTGCTGCCTTGGGAAGAACGTGGGCGCGTGCAAAGCTGCGGCGGGCACCCTCTGCCATCCAGCTGAAGATCAGGTCACCCTCGTTCCGCAGACGGGCCTCCAAAGTGCGATCACGGTCCGCCTCTGCGACATAGTTATCGAACGGAATCAGCTTGATGCGTTCCCATGTTCCAGGGTCCGAAACCCGGATGATCGGCTTGAAATTGGTCATCAGCACGGTGAGGAATCGTGGGGTGATGTCGAAAGCATGGCCGTACTTGTGCGCGCCCCGGAGCACGTCAGTTTTGGTGAGATCCTTGACGGCGGCGGAATCAAGGGGCGCGCCTTCGTTGGTCTCTGACGCTATGAGCAACCGGATTTCGTACAGGTCAGCATGCTGGTGCTCTTTTGCGCTACCAGTCAACAAGGACGCGGGGGCGAAACCCGCGTAGCTGCCGAAGAGGGCAGCAACCACGCCCCAGTAGACCGACTTGCCGTTACGGCCGGAGCCGAGGCAGAGGGCCAGAATTTCCGGGTTGAAGCCATACATCGCCAGGCCCGTAATTGACTGCATATAGTCAATCAGATCCTTGTCACCACAGAACGTTTCCTCCAGGAACTTCTCGAAAGCACTGCCACTGATTCCGGTGTAACCAGGGAGGGCGTTTCCGCCGGTCACCTGAGAGTAGGCCTCTCCGATACCGCGGGGACGAGTGACGCCGGTCTGGAGGTCGAGGACCCCGGCGGGGGTGTTCATGAGGTTTCGGGGGGTCTCCAGCTGTTCAAGGGTGCGCGCCAGTCGGGGATCTTCTGCGGCTGCGGTGAGGGCGTCCTTGATGAAGTAGGCCCTAGAGACGTCGAGGTAATCCCGCTCCAGCAGCTCGAGGACTGCAGCCCGCGGGGTGCTGGCTTTGTCCTTCGCGAAGTGTGTTCCTTTGTTGGTCAGCCACTCCTTGCTCGTAGCGTCGTACAGGTACTTGCCTTCCCGAGCAAGGCCCTCGGAAGCGTGCCGATAGCGGGAAGCGTCGTCGGATTCCAGGGAGTGTGACCGAAAGTCTGCCTCTGCCACGGACAGAGCAGTGCTCATCAGCTTCGCCAGAGGGCTCCGCTTGCGGGAGCTGAGAGCCAGGTAGTCTCCGATCGACCGGACGGATACGTCATGGCCGCTCGTCGCGGCAGCCGTGTTGTCCGACCGGGGGATGGAGATGATACGGACATCGGCACCCGCGGCTGCAAGCAGCTTTGCCAGAGTGATGAGGTCATATGCCTTCTGCCAGTGCTCCCGGCCGGCAAGATAGATCCGACGGCCCTTGACAGAAAGACCCTGCCAGAACCCGGCGAGACGAGCATGCGGCGTGGAGTTCTCCTCCGAACCAGGCTGGCGGATGGCGCGTGACCAGGAGTACGGGGAGCAGACAGCCACTGACAGGCCCTCGCGGCGGATAGAGGAGAGGACCGCGTCGGCGTGCACGCTGCCATAGTGAGCCTCGGCAGGGTGCACCCTGGGCGGCAGCGCGACGCCCGAGAATTTAGCTTCGGCCACCACGACGACCAGATCCATTGTCGGATCCTGCACGGCAGCACGCTGTTCGGGGTGAACATCCAGCAGACGGGTGCTATGGGAATCGCTGCGCTGGGTCTGCGTGGCCGCCAAGACCTTGCCCTTCGGATCAGCCTCTGTGGCGACCAGATTGTCGAGGCGCAGCTCAGCAGCAGCCCTGCCGGAAAGTGGGTGGATGGGGATGAGGAGCGCATCTGTGCTGGCCGTCATCTTGTAGCGTTTGGCCAATTCGCCTTGCGCAAGAGACTTATACCCACGCCCCACGGCGACATCGGCGGAAACGCCGCGTTGCGCCAGATAGGCCTGGTGCTTTTTAGACAGGCCTGAGGGCCAGCTGGCGGACGCGGATCGGGCCAGGTCCCCGAGCTCCTTGTGGGTGGGCGCGTCATCGGAGCCGAAGCGTGAGAAGAGTGGAAGCAGACCTTCCGGAGCTTCGAGGAAGCGGTCGGCGAGTCGGGTCGCCAAGCTCAAGTCGTTCTTGCAGAGCAGTGCCGCAAGCAGACCGAAAGTTGTATAGCCCGCCTTATAGGTCAGCCCATAGTGGTCCGCGGTCGTTGTGGACCAGATGTAGATTTTCGGCAGGTCCGCGTCTGCCTTGTAGAACTGGCCGTTGACGTGGGATGCGGTGGAGGCCAGGTTTGCCGTCCACTCCTCTTTCTTCGCGTCGGAGCCAACCTCGGCCCAGCCCAGCACGCGCAAGACCTTGCGGACGTCCAGCCCGAGGGACAGGAGCGTGCCCGGACGCGTGTCATCTTCGAGAGGGATCTTAAGACCCGCGCGGGTGCAATCGACCATGGGCAACAGTGCGTCCAGCTTGTCCAGCGTGACGGGGGCCGCCGGATCAGTTGAAATGACGTAAACCGGCTTCGGGTTGGCGTGGTCCTTCTTGTGGACCGAACCCGCCGGACGGAGGATGCGGGCGGCGTCCGACGTCACCTGATGGTCGACGCTGTGACCATGGGCGGCGAATTCGGCCCGGATCCATTCCGCGGCGCGGGCGAGCAGCTCTTTCTGGTTCGGCAGCAGCAAAGGGGTATCAATGTGGATGTAGACGTGCAGGCCATCACCGGAACCAACAACCAGGTGGAGGGGGAGACCGGCGAGCTTGAAGACCTGCATAGTCACCGCCAGAAGGGCGCTTTGAGAAGCAGGAGTGCCTTCTTTGCCGGCGTCCAAGTCGAATTGCAGGACTTGAGTTGCGCAGAGGGTGGCGGCCGTGCCCTGCGAGCCGTAGGTTGTTGAAACCTCCCTGTGAGGCGTCACGCTCATATACACGTCGTCGTACCCATCGGACGCGAGGACCGCATCAGCGAAGGCCCCTGGCCCGCAGTTCAGCGGCAGCCAGAGTGTCTCGGCCGGCTTGGTGTCCTTCGGGTTCCGATTGACGTGCATGCTTCGCTTTATGGCGATGAAGGCCGGCTCAAGACGAGGCGTGCGTGTGTACAGCTCCTTGTAAAAACGAGCTGCTTCGGCATGCCGTTCCGTGCTGGTGGGGAGAGCCTCGTGCGTCAAGATGGGCCTTTCGTAAGCGCTGGATCTATTGCGCAATGTCGTCTATTTGCTTACATTGTTTACACTAGACCCATTGCGCAGTGTTGTCCACATGTAGGCGACAACACTCAAAATGCGTCTTTGGAAGGGCCTTTGGCAACGCGTCGGGCTTCATTTCCTCGGCGTCTGAGATCCATGTGTGCGGCACTTCGGGGATCTCTCCACAACCGGAATAATGGGGCGGTGAAGACTGACCGGATCATCCATGGCGACGCCCGCCAGATTCTGCCCGACCTTGCCGCAGCGGGGTTCGAGGGCACGTTCCGCTTGGCTTACGCGGACCCGCCTTTCAACACCCGCAGAGCGGACCGAGGGCCCTTCCCAGATGAACGCACTGACAACGAGTGGGCCAGCCTGATCTCAGACGTGGCCGGTGGGATGCTCCCCTTACTCACGGAGGATGGCAGCCTCTGGATGCACGTAAATGACCGCCAGCTTGGTGCAGCGCAAACCGCTTGCGATTTAATCCTCGGGCCGCAGCGCTTTATAGGGACGGTAGTCTGGGAGCGAACACGGCGGGCTAGCTATGTGCCCGGCCGCCAGCTTGCAAGCACTACAGACTTTCTCCTCGTCTACGCAAAGGACCCGAAGGCACTGAAGCCCTTCACGGACGGCGTGACCGAGCCGGGCAAGAGAATTCCGCTCACCCACCGGGGGAACTCTGCGACAGAACTGGCATTCCCGGCAAACAGAGTGCAATTCAATTGCCCAGACGGCCTGTACCCCGCAGGCGACCACTCTTCGCCCGGTCTGCGTGTCGAGCTGACGCAGCACGTCCTCGTCGAGGATGGCCACAACGCGACACCCCTCCATCTGCGCCTCCCCAGCCGCTACAGCCAGGCATCGGTCCGCCGACTGTTGCACGACGGCGCGACGTTCCTAATCCCACGGGTGCCTTTTCGCCCCTCCTACCTGGCACCTGGCGGGAAGTCCAAAGCCCCCCCGAACCTTTGGTCATGGCGGTTCGACGACCGGGTGCCGACCAATGAAGACGCCTACCGGGAGCAACTCGCTGCCGGCTTCGCACGGCCCTTTCCCTACGCGAAGCCCACAGGGCTCCTCAAACACATACTTGAGCGCACGACCTGCGCGGGAGACAGCGTCTTGGATCCTTTCGGCGGCTCAGGTACGACGGCTGTCGCGGCTAGGGAGACTGGGCGAAACTTCGTACTAATTGAGGAGCAGCTCACCAGCATCGAAAAGTTCATCAAGCCCAGACTCGTGTAGAGGCGGCAGCGATCGAGGCCCCGCGCATTGCCGCAACGTCGGGCCTCACGGGCACCAGCAGGGCCCAAGAGCCACTGCGCCCGCGTACGCTGGTGTCATGGATGAGCAGACAACGCAGACGGATCTCACCGAGCGACAGATCGTGGAACAGGCTGTAAAAGGCCTCATGGCGAACCAGGGAGAGGCAGGGGGCGGTGCTCTCGGCTATCTGAAAGCCGCGAAGCGCCTCCAGACACTGGCTGGGGATGAGTTCACGGCCGCCGGAAGGGCGGCGCGGGCGGGGGGCGCCACTTGGCAGGAGATCTCGGACGTGCTGGGTCTGGCTGGGAGGCAGAGCGCCGAGAGGTTGTTTGCGCCGCGCAGGGGCGAGCGGCTTGCGAAGGCTCTAGAGTACTCCAAGCAGCGAGTAGTACCCGTTGCGCGGCAGGAGCTGCCGGGCCTAGGCGTAATCGAGTTCGCTCGTGCGACGGGCCTCTCGCAATCAACCGTTTACTGGAGAATCAAGAAAGGCGAGCTGCAGACCCAAACACTGGAGAACGGCCGCATCCGGGTCCTGACGCCACCAGAGGAGCTGGGGTAACCCAGCCGCGGAGGCGGGTCAGGGCAAAACAGGCAACACTGGCACCGGTCGCACCTAACTGCCCTGTAGGACCGCCAGTAACTGCTTGTTTTTCGTCCTTCTCCACAAAAGCAGTTTAGAAAACTACAAATTTTGCCTTCTTTACCCTGAGAACCCTGCTTTCGGGCCCTTTCAGCCGTTTTACTGCGGTTCCGGCCCCTTTGACACCAGATCTACCCGACCCAAAAGTGTCTGACGGGTCCTGATTTCAGCTGGCGTTACGTCCCAAAAGAGTACTTATGGGCGCGGAAACCGCTAAACCCGCCCGAATCGGCACCGATTCCGCGTGGAATCGACCCGTTTTCCAACCCAATTGGCGCCTCTTCGGCCAGATTTGACGGGAAACCGGCCTTCGAATTCTTGTCTTACGTCGGTAGACGCGACGCGCGTCCCGCGGCCATCTTTCGAGCAAATTTGAGCTGTAGCGATTCCAACCCTGCAGTTACCCGTTCCCAAAAAGGTCACGGCTCTATGGAGCGCACCATAACGGCAGGAGTTTCAAACCGCAGAGCCCTGGCTTCCTGCTAGCGTGCCGCGCTGCCCTTTGCCAACCGCGCCCGGCGAAGGCGACCACCCCGGCCGGCCGGGGCCATCGCCGGACCCGTTTGCTGTGGCATCGGCACGCTAAGCCTTACGTCGACGTCGTAATCCACCTCAAGCCAGCAGCCACCTCTAAGCTCCTCGTGATAGTGAGTGCTTCCGTTCGCGGGACTAAACCAGCCGGTCAAGCTGTACGAGTCGTCGAAGAGCCAGTCCGTCTCGGTGAAGTTGAAAGTGTTGAAGACAAGTTGGTTGAACGCCACGACGACTTCGAACTCGCTTCCCGGCAGCCTATACGAGGGCCAATCGAGTTCCAGAAAGTCAACGTTGGGCGTCTCCCACCTCCAAGTCTTTCGCGACAACCCATTCCGGACCTGGACAATGTCAAACTCACTGGTGACCTCGTAGGTCGGGTCACACGGAATGAGCGTGCGAACGTACGCGCCGTAGAAGGTCATCTTGTAGAGCGGGACCAGCGTGACGTTTTCCACGCGGACCTCGGTCCTGCTACCGTCCCTCCCCGTGATTGTGACGACGCGGCTAAAGAGCAAGTTCAATTCTGGTGAGTCGTAGTGATGGTAGAACTCGTAAGTGCCGCGTGGGACCCGGAACGGAAGGCCGGTGTCAATCGTGCCTGGGGGCCGGGTGAGGCTGTCGTTCTTTCCGTCTCCCCAGTCGATGTCGAGCCGGCGCATGGTTTTCTGGGTCTTGACCGTCAGATGGGCAACCACGCTGTCAGTCGTGACGTTGACTGTGTCAAACAGGAGGTCTGCGGCCTTCCCGTCGGGCAGCGCGACAACGCGGCCGTCTCCGGTGGTTCTTTTGCTTAGTCGCCTGGGTAGTTTTCCTTCAGACCCGTCCCCGTTGTTCCTCCGAACGTTCCACACGGCTACCTCCTCTCGGCCGGCGGCCTGGTGTCGCCGACGACAGATCCAGCGCGGCCATTTTAGCTGGGGCCACATGTCTTTGATAGGCCTCAGATGTAGCATCCGGGGGCCGGTGCGGCGGTGCCGCGTTCTTTCAAAGCCACTGTCACCCAATCCCTTGCCGCAGTTCGTTGGAATTCAACTTCCCGACCATCTGGCCGAACGTCGCCGCCTAGGTGTTGAAGTCGTCGATGCCGGCGCTCTCAACAGGTCTGGGCGCAGGTAGCGGCTGCATGACGTACGTGAATGCGAAATCTGGCCGGCCCCATCATACGTGCGGCCTCAGGCATGGAACGTCCCGCTGGTCACACCAGAGCTAGTGAAACCGTTCGTCACAGTTACACGTACATGGATTTCCTGACCCGGTGCGAACTGGCTCCGATCCAAGGCTATGTAGGGTTCCTTCAGCGCCATGCCGATCGTCTGCCAGCTCCGACCGAAGTCGGTGCTGATCTGGACGATGAACGTGTGACCTTTGCCCGCGGGTTTGTCGAGGTCGATGGCGATTCCGAGCTTTTCCGGACCGGCGGGCATCGTCCGAACGGCCCTCACCATCGGAGGAGCGCCGCCGGCACGGAAGGTATCGGCGGTCTCACCATGGATCACGAGTTGGATGACCGCCGCGTCTGGATCAGCACTGACTACTGCGTTCACAGTGCCAGCCCGGTCGTCGTCGGGGCCGAGCTCGGAGTCGATTCTCACCATGACGGCGTGTTGCGTCAGCACTGTGCCGTCCGCCGTCGCGATCTGCAGCACGACGGGGCTGCTTGGGTCAATGCCCGCGGTCGGGAGATTGGGCACCGGGTTAACGAAGTGGATCTTACCGCTGCGCTGCGTCAGGTTCACACGAGCGACCACGCTTACGCTGGTAGCCTCGGCGGGAGTCGCGTCCATTTCCGCATCCGGCGTCCTGCTTATCTGGCGGGGATAACGCTCATCTGGCCTGCCGGATGAAGGGTCGGAGGATGGTCCGGCTGCACCGGCTGGCAATACATCCTCGGCGGAGAGTCTGCGTCGGATCCCTTCATAGGTGTATGCGGACAGCCACTGGTAATTGCAGTAGGTCATGACGTCGTGCCACAGAGTTCCGGGCAGCGCGGTCATCGGCAGGCCGCTAGGATCACCAACGTCGAAGCCCACAAAGCCGGCATCGGTTGTGGACAATTGCCCTGCCGGGAACGGATAGTTGTCCAAGTCGGCCGGTGTCTCCCCGCAGAATCCCGGATGCCGCCGACCGAACGTATGGCCCAATTCGTGACCTCCGTACCAGTCTCCAAAGGAGCCGTCGAAATCCCAACCCCAGTCTGCGGGGCCGGTCGGTCCGCACGCCACCACTGATGGGTCGGGGTTGCCCGGAATGCCGGCTGCGCCTCCGCGCATGAAGAATCCTCCATCGCTGACGAGCCCGTAGTAGTGGATACGATTGTCTGCGCCCGCGTTCATGTCCAATGCTCGAATCGCAGCAATTTGAGCATTGATGTTGCCGGACGTGAAGCGCGGCGTCGCTAAGGCAGCCACTGTGGCCTGTGAAGCCATGACCTGCCCCACCGGGAAGGCCCGGCGGAGCCAGGAAACCAGCCGGTTGAAATCAAGGTCGCTGGGCGCGTAGGTCACGGGTGGAAAACCCTGCTGGTAGGTAATACGAATAATCCGTACCCGCAGCGGTGCGGCTCGTTGGAAGCAAACGATCGGACGGACCTCGTTACCCACCGAAACCGGAAGGCCGGTGGCTATGTCTGTCACGCTTGAAAGTCGGACCGATAGTTGGCCGGCGACGGTGCTGTACGCCGGCAGCACGAAGTTAAGGCTGCGGGCTGCGTCATTGCGAGTAGCCGAGATGTTCCCGGCCTCGGCCGGATTGAGGGTCACCGTGTTTGACGAGGTAACGACCACCGGTGCCGCATCGGGTGCCGACCGCACGGATAGCTGCCCGGAAACGGTCAATGCCGCGCCACCGTAGTAACTCAAGTAGGCTCGCACGACGGTCCCCTTGCCGGCGATCAGTGGCAAGGAGTGCGCGAGGTCTTGTACTGCCTGAACGACCTCCAGCCCGTCCATCTGAAGGGGCTGGAGGCTAACGTTTCCCGCAGGCAGCGTGACACTAGTTACCCCAGCGGCGTTGTCCGGATGGCGGACCTCGACGAGCCGCCCGCTGGTCAGGGCATTGGCCAAGGCCTCGACCAGCACACGTTTGTTGGCGCGGGCCGCATCCGAGTCGCCGGCCGACGACCTGATGAAGAGCAGTTCGCTCGCATCTGGGTCGACCTCGATCCAGATGCAGGTCAGTGGACCACTCATAGTCGTCAGCTGCTGGACATAGCCCTTCGTGACAGCCATCTCAGTGTTTCCCCCCCGCCCATCACACCGGGTCGACGCGGGCAAAGGTGATTTTCGCGCTGTTATCCGCGTGCCCCACTGTCACTCTCCGGTAGTTGGTTGCTGCCGCAGCGAGCGTCAGGATGACGTTGGCCGCGAACGCGGCGTCCGCGGCCGAACTGTCATTGATTACCACGAGGACTTCGGCGTTGTTGGGCGTCGGCCCAATCCACACGCAGGTAATCGTTTCTGATGCAACAGTCAGTTGCTGAACCAGTCCGGTTGTTACTGCCATAACGGTGCTCCCTTCGGCGCGTAGCGAAACCTTCAGAGCGGGTGCTTTAGCAGGCCGAGTTCGAGTGCGAGGTCGCTGAGGTGCCGCAGGTCTCCGCGGACCCGGAACCCCCCGTCGAGAAACTGCTCCCTAGCGTCGACTCGCCCGTCAATAACAGCCTGGACAGTTTCCGCATCGCCGATCACCTCGATTAGCGGCTTTACTGCAACATCGGCAGACTCGGAAACCGTGGCCTCGTTCGGGCCGGCCGACAATCGGTAGGTCCCGCCTCCTTGTCCGGATAGGCGAAAGAGAATGTCACCATCTCGTGCATGCCTGGCCCCTGTCATTTTGGAAGCAAGCTGCCGCAGCGAATCCTGCATTGTTCCCGGCTCTGCATCTGACACGTCGTGCATGGGCCACCTCTTGGAGGATCGGTTCTTTACCGGCTAACGCAAGCATGGCGAACCGCCAGTGTTCTGTCCAGATGTCTGGCCCTAAATTTCCTGACGAACTCTGAGAATCATCGGGGAATCTCACTCGTCGGCTACGTTACAAAACCATCCGGGTAAGTGGATCTAGACAACCCTGCACTAGCCGAGGACTATTTGTGGAGGGGTTTCTTTTTCAGACAGGATGCCAAAGATGTCCGTTGCCATATTTTCCAGCGAAGTAGATGTCGGCATTCCTCGCGGAAGTTACCGGCACAATAGACGCTTCCTCGACGTGGTCGGCGTCAAGGAGTTGCGCCACGTCTTCTATAATGAAATCCGCCCCGAAAGGGTGGAGGAATTAGCAGAGATTCTCAACGAAGGCGTAGCCCCTCAGCAAGATCTACGAGACATTATCTGGGTCTTCATGTTCGCCAACGGGCCGGGATGCTCTGATGAGATCGTGACCAAGGACTCCGTCCACGCAGTAAGCGTGTTCAGTCGCACCGCCGATGGCATGGGTCACCGGTACTTCGAGCGCGCTGGTGACAGTTACAGCGAGGTCAAAGAACTCGCGACCACGGTCACGGCAATGCTGGACCTTGACGACATCCGGCTACTTCACTTCGCCGCGTTCAAGCTTAACGAACTCCCGGCCGAGTCTGTGATCTACGAGTTTAAGGCAGGTTTCTGGGGCATCGAGCACCTACTCAAGATTTCGGATAAAGGCCTACGTAAAGCGGTCCTCGTTGATGGGCAGAGGCTGGCCGGCGCCCCGGCAATTGGGCTCTATGGCGATGAAATCTACACGGCGCTGCTGCGGCGACCTCCCGGGGGAATAAGCGGTAATTGCGGAAACAGCGAATCCTGCGGCGGCGGAAGCGGCTCCTGCGAGGCCGTCCCCCCAAATATGTCTGCGGGGTACTACTGCAAGGCCGACTCAAGCGGTGACCCGTTTGTGGGCGTGTTCACGAAAGCCATACGCGCGGGGCTGATCTCGCCGGACCAGGTGGATTTCGTAGGGGTAAGAAAATTCATCACGGAGTTCCTTCCGCAGTCGCAAGCGGGACGTGCGATCTTGGCGGATTACTACGTTATGTCGCCGTCGGTCCGTCGGGACAGAGAGGCGCTAGAGGAATACGTACGTGCCCTCCCAGTGATCCAGCGTTGGATTCGCGATGTACTGGAGGGTCCAAACGACTTAGTGCTTCTCACGGATGACATACGAGAGACATCGTCGCGAATATCGGCATTACATCGACACGTGCAGTTACCAGTTCTCGCGCCGGCAAACAGCACGATTGGCGGCATGAACCGAACTGTCTGGTCTACGAAGGCCGATCTGCTGGATCTCCTCCAGATGGGCCCGGACGGTGGGTCAGGTGGGGGCGGGCACAGCTAAGCACTGTCAGCCAAGCACCCGAAACACAGGTTGGAATCGCGATCCACAGCGACACACCAATGCTGGATCCTCCTTGATTCATTTCGCCTGTCGCTAGCGGCTCGTGCCCTTCTCGACCTGTCGGGTGGCTCTTGGCGCGCCCCGCGTCATGCGCGCTTTAGGAGCTTGCCATGCCTGGAGGAATGGTGGCTGCCGGGGTTGCTGGTCACGGTCGGCCATCAGCCTGGCCTCCACTGCTTCCCTATCACCAACACCATCAAGGCCTTTTGCCAATGCTTCCCGTCGTTCGGCCGAGTCGTAGTTCAGGGCTGATTCATCGGTAAGTGCCTCGGGGCGTGAGTTGTTTTCGGCTACGCTCTGCTTCCCGACCTTGTCTTCACGTTCAGCATCTGAGCGCAACTGAGAGGCCGCCAAGGTTTCCAACGGAGGCCGCGCACGTTGGTCCGCCGCGTGGGTCTTGGCACGTTCCGCCCCCGGGTATCACCAGCCCCGGCCCCCAGAGACGCCGACCGCCGAAAACCAGCAGAGCGAGACCTTTCCTGCAATTCGGTCAGGACGTCGGGTCTCGGTCAGTCGTCCTTGCCCATCGCCCGTGCGAAGTAGCTGTTTATGCGTGAAGCACCTGCGGGCCTTTGGTTCCGCGTTTCCGGGCAAGAAGGACCGAACAACCAAACAGCAACAGAATCGAGCCAAGGACCAATGGAGGGAAGCCGAAGTTTGGAAACACAAGGGAGTTGACCGCGGGTGACAGAGCCGTAAGCACCACTCCCACCGCGATTACCAGACGGTCCTTCGCAAGGGTGCCCGTGACCGCCAAGGCGAGCCCGTAGAAAATGAGGCTGCCTAAGATCACCGACAATATCCAGAATGAGGAGGTGATGAGCGTGCCGATAGCCAGCAGCGCGTACGTTTTGGAACTCGGGGGGACTCCGTACTTATTCCTTAGGGATCGGGCGATCCAATAGACTAGTAGGGACGCAAGCCCAGGGCCCACGAAGTCACGGATGCCCGCCAGAATAGTCACGGACCCTCCGAGTGCCATGCTGCCGCCGTAAACAGCAAGTGCCAAAAGGCCAATCGTTGACGTGTCGTTTGTCCACTTAGGGCTATTCATAGGAAACGCCTTCCCCAAGACCAATTGCTCGTGTAACCAGTAGTAGGGACAGTCTAGACTCATGCGGCATGTGGTGGTCGCGGACAGGGATGAGCAGGGCGCATCTCCTAATCTCGACCACGAACAATCAGGGCCCGGTCACCGCGGCAGGCCACGATGCCCAACATCACGCATCCGAGACTGGTTACGGAAAACGATTGAGACAACGCCACTGCGGCAACGCCATTTATAAAAGGTGATTCGGCGTCCAATATAATGCGCGCGGCGAGAGCCAGAGTAACAGTCAACATGAACGCAATTCCCAGTGTCAGCACTAGTTCTGAGACTACAAGAAGCTTCTGTTGCGTGGCTGTCAGTCCAAGGAGGCGATATAGCGCGTATTCATTCCGTCTAGGCCAGACGTAGGCGGCATTAAGCCCAAGCATTGACAGGACGCTGGACAGCCAAAGAAACTGCGTTGGCCGAGTCTCCCACCTGTCAACTAGTTCGTCTTCATCGAACTCCGACATGACGGCCAATGTGGCGTCTCCGGCCTCGGGAAAAAAGCTTTGGGCCACAGATCGGAACGATTGTAGCTGGCCGGGTTGAACTTCTATCCAGCACTCTTCAGCTTGTAATTGGCCGGTTTGTGGGATGTAGACCCAGCGCCCGCGCCCGTCGGAACGCGGGGTTGCAGGTAGTACATGCGAAGCGACAGGCCCGGCTGCATCCGAAATGTGAACATCCGACTGCGGAGGCAATTTCATTTCCTCGGCAAGGACACTTCCTATTGCAATGCCAGTTAGGAACTCCATTTCCGGCGCCACCATGCTGACTATCTCCGGTGAGGAGTAGACGGCTTGGAACGGAAGACCTGGTGCAACCTCGAAGGTCGTTACTTTTCGTGAATAAACGGTTCCGGTTTGTTCTACTGCACTGCTTTCGCCGGCCCGATCGCACGAACTTGCCGCCAGTTGGCGGCCTTCAGAACGAACGATGAGGATGTTCGACCCCTTGGATAAGGACGCCATGTACGCCTGCTCGGCATCCCGAGCGAGGATAATCTCGGGCAGAAGCGCGCCAGTCATCGCCATCGCACCGAAGATAACGGTGAGCAGCGTTCTCCACGGTCGGCTAATTAGCCTGGAACAAACTTCGCTGGCTATTGCGGATGCAGTCAATTATCTCGCCCCATCAAACGTTTCGACAATTCGATCCGACTGGTCGCGGCCTTGGCAACGGCCTCGTCATGTGTTGCGATGAGCACCGTTTTTCCTTGCCTAGCGGCCACCTGAAATGCCTCCACGACTTGCTGGGTGGACCTCGCATCCAGTTGGCCGGTGGGCTCATCCGCCAGGATGAGGGGTGCGAGCGAGATCAAGCAACGGGCTATTGTGACTCTTTGGACTTCCCCACCTGAGAGACGGGAAATTTGAGTTGAGCGCTTAGCTTGAATGCCTAAAAGATCCAGGGCTTCCAAAGCTAGTTCGCGGGCCCTCCTGCGCTCGATTCCGCAGGCAATTGCACCTATGGCAACGTTATCCAAGGTGCTGCGACCTCCCAAGATCGTGTTCGATTGAAGGACCCAAGACACTCCCGGAGCATTCACGTCCGATACCGAAGAATGCGTGGTGATAACAGAGCCGCACGTGGGCTTTCTTAGTCCTCCGACGATGTCCAGAAGGGTGGATTTGCCAGAGCCCGATGGCCCCGTAACTGCCGTCATCGATCCGGCTGGGAGCGTCGTGGCCAAACCGCGGAATAACCATGCGTCCCCCACGGGCAGCCTGTACCCCAGGTCCCTGACTTCTATGGACACGGCGGAAGGCCTCTGATTTGTGAGGGATTCACGATGACTCTCGTCGAGGTACTTAGGTTGGCCGTCCGCGACGAGTGCGCGGCTATTCTGGTTTGGCTTAGTGTCCCACCCTGAACTTCTACACGGACGGCACTCCAGGTTCCTTGGGGCCCTTGGATGAAGATGCACTTCTTGTCCAATGCCGCTGTCACAGCTGACGGCGGAACGGACCACGAGACTAGAGGAGACTTGCGCCTTAGTTCTGCGGGAATGGAGGCTGGTTTCTCACCCCTGAATGGGTTGAGGAAGGAGAGGTCCTTCACTGGTGCTGAAAGATTCCCTGAGAACGTTGTTGAGTTGTTTCCGGAGCGTATTTCCCAGGGTTGCGTGTCAAATAGAGGCGTCCCACCCTTGTCCAACGTTGCGCGGACACCCACAGGGACCGCTGGTGACTCCGTTAGGGGGCTTCCAGGCGGCGGTGCGGGGGCGCCGATGCGAGCATGAAATGAGCCGACCACAAACTTCGGAGCCGGCATCCAGATCACATGAGCGGGGTCGAACTCCGCTGGAAGCCCTCCTGTCGTCGCGCCAAGCCAGTCGCGGAAAGATGCCATTCCGACGGACGTTTCCACGGTCCACGTTTTTCCGGATCCTGCAGCGAACCCTAACCTTCTAAGCTCGTCGTTGAGGGCTTGGACGTCGTCCCCGGAAGCTCCGTTCCTGAGAGGCCTAAAGAATGGAACTTTGGTAGCGATAGCTACCCGCCATATGCCATCGACTTGCACCAGGCGGTGCCCGGATTGAACGGTGCGATCAGCGGGGACGTCGACGGCCGTAACCGTTCCATTCCAAGCTGGTGAAGGCATGGAAATGCCGTCGCTCCAAGAGACGCTCAACGTTATGGGTTGCTCGTCGCTCGAGGCGGTCTCGCTTAGCGGTTGGCTCAGAACGTCGTGAACGGGCGGAACTAGAGGTTGAGGGTTGCTCGCCGCCCATAGCGCCATAGCGAGCACCGCTGTGGGGAATACAAAAGCTGCAATTAGAATTACACCGGGCAGAAATGTCCCCCAAAAGCGACTGCGGTCCTCCTTTCTATTTGAGTCGTCGGGCATCCTCGTCGGATATGGCGAAGTATTGAGGAAACTTTTCAATACACACCTTGCTTATCGTCTCGCGCTTTTTTAGGCTTTGCTGCACCGCCTCATTGATTTCAGCAAAGTTTGATTCTTCTTTGAGTGCCAATCCCGCATCATTCAGGCATCGAATAACCTCGGGTCGAATCCTATCCTTTTCAGATTCCGTTAAGAGATTCTGGTGGAACCAGGCGACGGCAATATCGGAATTGTATTCAGTCCCACATTCCTGAGACGCGGCGGAAATCTTTTCTCCTAGTTCCTTATTTGGAGCGTTAATGCTCACCTCAAATCCAAGTCCGAAACCATCCACGACGACGATCTCTCCCGCCTCGGCGCCTGTGTCAACAACACAGGCTCTCCAGGCGAGAATTGACTTCTCGTACTCATCCCTGCTGACTTTTCCATCTTTGAGAATTTCTTTCTGGAATGGAGAAGTTCGAGCGAGCAGTTCGTCAATATTTACTTGGGGCCGCTGCTCTGCAGCGGCGCAGGAAGGGACCAGCGTGGCTGCTGTGAGACAGGCAACGATCAGTGCGGGAGTGCTGAATCGCCCTCGGCGTGCCTCGTCTCGAAAACTCAGCCTACGAAATCGTGACACAGGGAGTGCCACCCTTATATGTGATCGCTTGGGCGGCGTCGAACGTGGCGTAGAAATGCGAGCATACGCGCGAGTTCATCTTCATTGCAGCCGTACCCCAATATACCCACCGTTGACCGTAATTCGGGAAGCAGCCCGTACCCCTCGTCGACCATTTCTCCGCGTAACCACCGGTCCAGTATGACTGTCCCCAACTTTTAGCTTGCGGATAACAGACATTCGTCGAGTACCACCCTGACCAATACTCGACGTTAGTGTCCCGAGGGTATAGACCCGAGCCATAAGTGTTGATGCAAGTACTCGCACCAAACCCTCCAGAGGCCCAGTCACACCCACTAGCTCCGGCATTGGCCGGACCTGCTGCGGATACCGTCACACCTAGCGCGAAAAGCGCCGTGCAAGTAGCAGTAATTATCTTTTTTTTGAACACAGTGAACCCCCCGATTTTTTTCAACTGAGACCATATGAGTGAAAAATAGCATGGAGGATGGGCCTTGGATAGTTAAAAGCTTGGGAGATTTTTTCTCTGTGTGATTTGATGTTGATCCGTTACAAAACAGACCAAAGTCTTACTGGACGGACGAGGGTCTGAGACGTCTTTGAAGCAATCTGGGAACCCACGTTGTCCGCTCGTGGCGGATTCTGAGGCCGACTTCGTATTTCATGTCCATGCACAGTACTTAAAGTAGGACAGCTGTTAAGCGGCTTCGCATTTGAGCGCGGTTAGGGCTGTCTTACTCCCGGAGGCTGGCGAATCTAAGTTTCCGCTGCAGCTTGGTGCGGGGAAAAGCCGTACACCTCACCGAGAAGCAGACCGCGCGGCCGGATGCCAAACGTACCGCTGGGGAACCCTGCCAGGAAGTCACCATCGCACGGCAGAGCCACCAGAAGCCCGCAAAACATCTACCCCCAGCCTGGGGAAGGGACAGGAGCTCGTGATCGAGGCGATCGCATCATTCCCGTCCCGCCCGATCCCGGAGTGCGCCCAAATCGGACGGACCCTGCCGGCTTGGAAGACAGCGATCGGGGCCTACTTCAACACCGACGGCGCCTCGAACGGACCCACCGACGCCATCATCGGCGTCATCGAAACCATCCGCAGATTCGTCCGCGACTTCCGGAACTTTCCAACTAGTGGCTCAGATGCCTACTCGCCGTCGGCGTCCACCACCTCTCCGGATCAAGCAGACCAACCACACCCAAATTGCGAAGGGCCACATTCGTGTTGTCTCACTTCCCTTTGAATTGTGACAACAACGCCAGAATTTCCAACGTGCCCAACATGCCTCGTGGTGGGATACCTCAGCGACCACCCCAAACGTCCGCTGGGGGCAGATAATCCGACTCGGCTCAAGCTCGGCTGCCGATCTTCCATCTGCAACGGATCCCCGTTCTCCTGCCTGGCATTTGGCCTCAATCATCGACGGCGACTGACGCCTCCTGCGCTAAGTGAGTCTCCTTGTCCCCTGGACGAATTTTCGGGCTCGTTCTGAGTGTGCTGACTTCAGGTTCCGGGGGAAGGCTGCCCGTCGTCCCCCGGGAATGCTGCAGCGAGGGCTGTGCGGGCATACCAGTTGTTGGCCCGTTCAATGGCGCGGTCCACGGATGCCGAGGTGATGGAGCCGTCAGTTTCGGCTTCGCGAAAGAGGAAATACCCCACCAGTTGAACGAGGAACGGGTAACCGCCGGTGGCTTCGGCTGCGCGGTGTATGTCGTTGAGCGTGGAATCGAACCCCGCATCGGCGAAGGTGTCGCGGAACGATGTCGCAACGTCCCTGACGGCCACGTTGCCCAGCTCGAGCCGGGTCGCTCGGCGCATGAATGTCACCGCACCTTCGTTCAGAAGTTCGCTTACTCCTGCCGGCAGGCCCGCCAGAACCAGGGCGATGGGGAGCCTGTCGCGAACGAAAAGTTGGACGGTGGCCGCGAGCTGTTCCAGTTCCAGACGGTCGGCAGCGTGGATCTCGTCGACGGTGATAAGTAGTCCCGTGCCATTCTCACCTAGCCGACGCATCGATTCAACGATTCGCCCCATGAAGCTGGCGGTTGCGGTTTCGGCGACGACAGCCCAGCCGTGGTCCCGCGCCAAGGCCTGGGCCGCGCCGAGCATCACGGTCTTTCCGATGCCGCGGGCCCCGGTAATAATGGTCAGGAGTCCCGGTACACCCGAACCGAGCGTAAGCCCGTACTCGAACTCGTCCAGCAGGCCTTCGCGACCGATGACCTCTGGCGGAGTAGCTCCGGCAGTTGGACGGAATGGATTCTTCACGGGGTCCTTTGCGAGGGCCTGTATTTGTGTGAGTCTAGGCGATGAGCCGATGACGACCTACGAAACCCCGCACCCTGGAACGCTGGAGCTTAACTTTGCTCCATGAGACTCATTTACGATCGCGCCGGATTGGCGGCCGTCACGCTCACTCGAATCGAGGCCGTAGAGAATGACGGCCCGGGGACACTCACAGGCAGGATGCGTTCCGTGGCCCGGACCTCATGACCCGGAGCGGACCGGAAGGCGCCATAGACCAGGCGATTGCCCTCGCCTGACAGCATTTCATTGCCCTGGACTCTCTCGCCAGGACCCGCAACGAGCCGGTCGAATCTCTCCTGGACGCCGTTGAGGTGGACGAGCTCGATGACGACTCCTAAGCGAAGCAGTCTCTTCTGAACCGCCACCGATGCTGGCCCGCTGTTTATATGTCCCCGGAGGGCAGTGCTAATAGCTAGTCCAGCCAGAGCCGCACCGCGCCGGGGAAATGGATCAGGACCGCACGGAACCCGGGATAGTCGCGGGGATCAGGCCCTTCGTCAGGCCCTGCCGTGTGCGCGTCGTTGTGGATGGCCTTGCTCTTGATCCCGAGCTTGCGGAGGGCCGCGGCGATCGCATCCGACGGAGGCAGTGCCTCGAACTTCTCGAAGATCGACTCGAGTGCCGACTCGATGGCTTCGCCATCCAGATCATCAAAGTCTTCGGCACTGGATTCCTTGATGGCTACGAAGACGGCCAGCGCGGCTTGTTGGTGGGCCTCAAGCGGCGGTGAGTCCGCTAGGGGACCGTCGGTGATGAGCTGAACGTTGGACGCAGCGACGCCTCCGGTCTGCTCCATGTCAAATTCGTTCTGCACCCGGCCGGCCCGCATGAGCAGGTCCAACTGCTCTTCGCCGGCGCCGCCCAGATTGTCGAACCACTCCTGCGTGTCCGGGTCACTCCCCTGCCACCCACTACTCCAGCGGCCGGGCTCGACCTCGGTCATTCCCATCTCTTTGAGGAATCGCAGTTCTTCTTCAGTCGGCTGGTCTTTGGCGTTCATGTGTCCTCCCCTGACATTGTCTGGGCTGATCCTAACCAGCAAACGTGAGGTGGAACGACATCCTTGGTTCGAGCAGCGCGCCGTCGTCGGCACTCCGCTACCTCGGTAGACGATTCGATTACCTTGTCCCCGCCTTCTCAGTCGTGAAGTACCAGCCAGCCCCGCGCTGCACACGGACGCAGTGCTTGTGCCAGACCGCCGGGATTGTGCCTCCGGTGGTCCTGATCGCGAACGATCCACTGGCTCGGATCGAGACCCGCCCGACGTAACTGCCTGAGTACTTACCCTTGGGAACGACAGCACGGACCGTGTCACCGGTGATGAAACCGAAGTGTTCTTTGCGCCTGGGGAAGATCAGCCGAGGGAAGCCAAACCTGTCCGACCTCGTCCTCGCATAGGATCCTCGACCCGTTTGATCAGCTACGAGCACCGAATCGATATTCGACGTGATGATTTCTACGTCCCCTACAGCCAGGGCATCGTTCCAATGACTCTTGCTCAGACCGTTGCGGGTCCGGTTGAATTTTGTCTGCCCTGCGGACCCGACATGGACCGGGAGCCCGGTTTCCTGGAGCTCGCGCCAAAGGGCCCATCTTGTCGAATTTACTGCCGCCGCATCTCCCAGGGGTTGTTCGGCCTGTAACTGGATCCGCGCGAGACGAGCCGGATCCATGACGAAATCCTCTACACGCTGGCTACCTTTGGCCTCGTTGCACGGGATGCAGGCAAGCACGAGGTTGGAGAGCCGGTCAGATCCGCCCCTGGACTTTGGCAGGACGTGGTCAAGATTTAGCGGCACGCCGCGGGCGCCACAGTAAACGCATTTCGGTCGTATTTGGCCAGTAGGAATTCCCGGACCTCGAATCCCGCCAGGGTCCCCTGCTGATAATGGACACCACTGATTTCAGTGTCCCCCATCTGCTGAGTGTCAAAGAGCACCAATTCTTGGTGGATCGCGGTGATCGGAAACCAGCGCCTCAGCTTGTGGACCATGGACGTGATCCCATCGACCCTGTGCTGAAGGGACGGGGCCAACCAGCCACGTGGCTTGGTCCGATGCATGAAGCGGGGCTGACGGTAGCGTAGCCGGTGACGACGACCGCGACGGTGCTGGGAACGGGACCGCAGCTGTCGGGTGATTACGTCAGACCGGTGATCGAGATGGACAGCGAAGACGCCATGACGGGCATCCTTGCATGAGCTGGTCGACGTGAAGACGGCGAGACCGGTGTGCTTGGAACCGGGATCTATACCAAGCCCCATCCCTTGCACCATGGCGCTGCCATCTGTGGTCGTGATGTGCTTCATCCTGATGACAAAAGGTGCCTCCGAAGCGTTGACCGCCTGCCCGTGCTTCAGCAGCCTCCGGGCCCTAGCTGGGCTGGTCGGCATGAGCGGTTCCTTGTCTCTGCCGAGAACAGGAACGATGATTGGAGCCTTACGGCCCTGGTCTGGCCGGCCGGGTTTGTCCGGCGCGGCCGTGACGCTTCCGGCAGCAGGTGAACTGTCGGAAGTCTCCCCTCGATCAGGTTGCACGTCAGTCTTTCGGGGCAAATGCCCGTCAACCACACCCCGTTTCGAACCTACCCGAGGAGGGTCTGCTGATGCGGTTTCGATTGGGCCGGGCTGAGGAAGCACCCGTCCGTCGGTCTTTTTGCTCACGTGCAACGTAGACATCTGAGTCACCTCACGCAGCTGATGTCTGGATCTGGACAGCCAAACCCATGAGGGTCCGAGCGGCTGCCGCCGGTCATGTGTGCGTTGAAAGGGTTGACGCCTTCCATGCGTCGAGTGTGCGCTGCCGATCCCTCGGGCGCAATGTCCGAATCAGGGCGGGCCCAGTGGCAGAGACCGACTCTGGCGTGTAGGAGGAGTGGTGTCCTCTATGAGCTTTTGCGTGCTCCTAGCGCCTGAGCTTGCGCCATTCTCCGAGTCGGTAACCGCACAGGCCCCGGAGGAACTGGCGCTGGCGCCGTCGCCCGAGCCAATCTCAAGGGAAGCCTAGGATGCTTTCATGAACCAACGCGACGAACCCCGAACGTGTTCCATCTTCCGGACGACATGAGATGGCATGACCATTGACCGATACCGCGAGATTGAGAACGCAGTCGCTGCCGGGGGCCGTTATATCTCAGTGATGAGGAAAAGGCTGAGTATGAGGAAGTTCGGGGAATCGCTCCAACAGTCAATGCAACAATTTCGGGAGGCCCTGAGCGGAAACTACAAGTCAATGTTCGAGCGCCTGAATCCCATTCTACTGGCGCCCGAGGCGGTGGCATCTCCAATATCATTTTCTACATCTATTTTTGGACCATAAGTTCAACTGACTGGAGAGCCTTCAAGGTGGCGATGGAAATAAGTAGCTGGTCTCGCTCCTCAGCCAGGCGTTCCCACTCGCCAGGGTCATCTTTCTCCTTGTTTTCGTCAACGGCTGTTTGGATGGATGCCTCGTTAGCTCGAAGCGCTATCCCGAGGTAGTGGAGGGCTGAAGTATGTACTGGTTCAAGACCGTTCTCAGCTTCCAGAAACAACTTGGTCCCTCTGCACTTGTTGCAAGTGACATAGTTTTTGAACGAGGTGATGTCCGATATTCTCGGGGACCAAGTCACTCCACAAGCTGGACGGGTTCCTTCTCCTTGAGGGACGAGATGGGTGATCATAATTTCCTCCTTCTTAATTTGTATCTACACACACACACACATGTTTCCCCGGTTCGGCAGCCGCCGCAGCCTCCCGGGCTTCGACACGCCGAACCGGGGAGCACCGCCGTGCGGTGTCCCACAGCAAACCGGGAATGCCCTGTTGCCGCTCCACGGCACCCTACGATGGGTGCATGGTCAAAGTCGTGGGCGTCATGAGCCCCACAGAGAAGCGGGAAATCAGGGCTGAGGGCGAGAGCTACGAGGACGCCCGTGACGCGCTGAAGGCGCAGGTTCCTGAAGGATGGCAGCTGCTGTCCATCATGACGGAGCGGTGACCTGCCGCCTGTGACAAAAACGCAGGTCAGGGCCGATGGTGGCCTCTTCGGGTGGCTCAAAAAGTAATGATCGAACTCATCGATGACCTCGACGGATCCGTCGCGACCCAGACCGTCTCCCTCGCCCTTGATGGCGCCTCCTACGAGATGGAGCTCAGCGACGAGAATGCTGAGGCACTTCGGTCATCGCTGGCCCCGTTCGCGGCGAAGGCGCGCCGCGCCGGAGGCCGGAAGCAGAGCACATCCGAGATCCGCACCGGCGGCCTGCACCCTAAGGCCGTCCGGGCTTGGGCTGTAGCGCAGGGGCTGGACGTCAGCCCGCGCGGCCGTGTCGCCGATTCAATCGTGCAGCAGTACCTGCGGCCAACTAGCCGACAGGCAAGTCCCCAGCTGCCGCCATCGCCAAGGTCACCCTGACCGGCTGCGAAGCGTACAGACCGGAATTCAGCAGCGGGTTCAGTTCAACCACAAGCGGCTCGCCGTCGGCGCCCAACGCAACGTCAATGACGTAGTCGGTCAGCTCCGGGACTTCCTTGGCCAGGGCTTCAATGGCCTCCCGGGCGTACGCAGTCAGCATCCCGGTAATCCCCGGGGCGACCTCGACCTCGCTCATCTCGGAGCGGTTGCGGCGAACCTTGTCATCGAAGGCGTTCCCGGTGTTATCGAGTGGGGTGAACTCCTCGATGCAGCCGGCTCCGGTGACCGGACGCTGATTCACCACAAAGATCCGGTACTCGTACTCAATGGCGACGAACTCCTGCACCTGGAGGGAGTCCCGGGCGCCTTCCAGATAGATCAGGCTCCAGACCTGTTCGTGGTCGAACACAGCCCCCAGGTCGTTGAAATCCTTCACACCCGCCAGGTTCACCGGGAATGTCGCGTACTTGTTCAGGTTCACCTTCACGAACGCCTTGGGGGTCCCGCCGCCGGCGAAACCGGCCAGGACAGCCTGGATGTCCGATCCTCCGCCTTCGGGGCTGACTCCGCAGATTTGGATTCGGCGTCCTGCCCGTGACCGGAACGCCTCGTAGCGCCAGTAGTGGTCAGCGAGCAGCGCCTGGGGCTGCCGGACGAACTGGTGGCGCGCGCTGGACTGGGCCCCGTACTTGGGCAGGTCCTGAAGGTCGGCGACCGGCCGGCGCTCCCCGGTGCCGAGGTGGACGGCGTACTCTTCGCGGTTGCTCGAGAGGGTCAGCCAGATGTTCTCCCGGCCAAACCCATGGATGGCGGCCTGGAGCCGGTAGGCCTGTTCATAGAAGTCCTCGTAGTCACCATTGCCGCCCTCGGCAACCGGGCCAACGTATGTGCGCCACAGCGCCAGGAGTTCCTCTTTGCGGTCCTGGACCCTGGGTGTGGCGTGGCGGCGCACGGGGGCGTCTCGGTCGACGATGGTTACAAGCCAGGGCATGGGTCTCCTCAGGGACAGATTCTTCCCCTCATGTGTGCGGAGTCCGGTCCGGGGCTCCCCGCGGAATCACCAGCGGGCGGCCCAATTCACGAGCAGCCCTACCACTATGAAGAGGGGAACCACCGCCGGCCACGGGCGTTCCCGACGAGCCAGGGCAACAGAGCCAACACCAAGCCACATTGCCGTGGCGCCTAGTTGCCTATTCGAGCGCTTGTGCGTCAGCTTCCCCATCCGAAAAACAGTACCCTTACCGGGGTTTCAGGTGTGGCGGCTTGATCCTGTGGTGAAGGCTTAGACGAGAGCAGATTCCAGAGCCATACAGCGGGCGGATCGCGTGGACAGCAGCTCAGAGAACCGGAGCACGAACTCCCCCGCGGTGTCCGGGTGCGCCAGCGGGTCACGCATGCTCGGCGCGAGCTCCAGCTGGATGCCGCCGCTGCCGGTGGACCGGGCATAGGTCCGGACTGACTTGGGGCTGACGGCGTTGAACTGGCCGCCGGCCACCACCAGGAAGTCGCCGAAGGTGTCCTCGATCATCTCGGCCATCTCGAGCTCTTCCTCGCGGGGGTCACTTCCGAGCCCGACGTAGATGTCCGCCCCGTAGCGGGCGCTCACGCCCACGACGTTGATGAGGTACTTCCCTTCGTCCAGCGGGCTGTCCAGGGCGAGCTTGAACGGGTCGTTGCGCTCATCCCAGTATGTCCAGTCCGAGGCGATGCCGTCCGTTGCCAGCCAGCTCTGGCCGGCCGTGGACCCAAGCAGTTGCACCATCGCTCCGGTGTACTGGTCGGCGAACTTCCGGCGGCCGTCCTGCCACCGGTTGGTCGCGTGCGGTGCCGTCAAAAGGAAGTATCCGTCCGACTTGTGCTGGCGCACAGCGTCGAGGACATCGCCGTTGTAAAAGTTCCGGCTGAAGGATGCTTCTAACATCCGAAGGTCGCGCGTCAAGTCCATACAGATGAACATGCGTAGACGGTCTTGTCGGTTCCGGGCACTCCCGGGGAATTTGCCGCACACATGAGTTGTGAGCGGCATGGTGCCGCATCGTGAACCGAAAGAACAGCCTCATGCCCGCCGCACCCGAGATCATTGCCGCCACAGGCGCACCCACCGACGTCATCTTCCATGTCCGTGTCCTTGACGAGGTCGGCCAGTGGGGCATCGGTGTGCTCGAAGGTGACGGCAGCCTCAGCATCCGCACCGGCGAGGTCGAGCCGCAGGAGTCTTTCAGCGCCACCCGCACCGAACCCGTGATCGCCGCCTTCTCCGCGGTCCTTGAGGTCGCCGCTACACGTCAGTACGTGGTCCTGGATGTGTCGAACATTCTGGTGCGTAAAGCCATTGCCGCCATGATCGACAGCGTGCCGAACGTTCTGCTCTCCGAGACGACAGCTGTCTGCGACAACCGCACAGCCGTGCTCAAGGCCATCGAAGCCATCCCCGTCAGCACAGAGGTGCGGTTCAACCCTGACGCCCGCAGCATGGTGGTCAGCACCGACGCCTCCATCGCCAACGGCGGCCTGGTCGCCGGCCTCGGCTGGATCATTGCCACCGACGATGGCACCGTGCTGTCCGTCGGCCAGAAAACGGCCGATGTGAGCCGCTGCGGGGACATCCTGAGCGGTGAGCTGCTCGCGATCCGCTGGGGCCTGCAGTCCGTCATCAGCCGGCACCCGATTCCCGCTCACGGGCAGGGAACCGTCGTCATTCAATCAGACTCAAGGGCGGCACTGCGGCTGCTGAAAACCCTCGGAGCCGACCGGCACCCGTCCGGCTGCACCACCGAACAGGTCAAGCTGGCCAAGCGCATCCTGGACGAGATCGGCAACATGCCGGTCCAGTTCCGCTGGGTGAAAGGTCATCAGGGGAACGAGGCCAACGAGGCCGCCGACCGGCTGGCTGTACTCGCCCGCCGGAACCGGGAATTCGGTGTCACCAGTGAGGTCGGCACCAGGATGTTCCGGGACCTGCGGGACGAACTGGTTTCACCGCTCGCAGCCTAACCGGACCTTGAGACCATCGGACCAGTGCTCTCCAGGAACCGGCCGGCCTGGCGGAACTGACGCACCGCCACGATGGACGCGAGGATCTGGACAGCGTAGGCAAGAGCGGTGAGCCACCAGATGAAGCCGTCTGGCCGAAGGGCCTGCGGGGTGAGGATAAGCGGGAGCATGGGTAGCATGAGGATCTGGGTCGCCAACGCCTTCCTCGTCTGAACAGCGAACCCGCGGGCAACAGCGACGTGCGCCGGGACTAGGTGATCTTTACCGAGGACCTGCCTGCGAATGTGCTTCCTTTCGTCATCCCGAAGGGACATGACCACACTCAGCTGTCCGTACTCGGCCGCTGGGACCACCTTCTTCGAGTTATAGATTAGGCCGCCGACCAGCGCTCCCAGGCCGGCAAAGATGAAACCTCCACCCAAAGATTCAGGCCACCCCACTTCATCACCGAATGCCAGAGTCGCCACCAGGGTGCCCAAGGACACAAACACCAGAAACCCGACCGGGAAGTAGAGCGTGTAGTACGTTCGCAACGCCGCGCCGAGGCCGTGGTCAGCCAGCCCCTGGGCCCGGCGTTCGGCCTCAGCCCATCGGTCGTTGGATTCTGACGCAAGTCGTCAAGGCCGCTCATCTGGTCGAAGGTGTTCCAGGTGCTGGTCAGTGTCCCGCCCGTGGCCTAGTAACGGTCACGACCGATCACTATCGACTGGGCCTTGCCGGATGTAGCCGAGCACCACCGGCACGATTATGGCAACGCAGAGAGCCATGGGGATGAGATGTATCGCTACTCCTGCCTGAGGAAACAGACTGCGTAGGACGAGAGTGAGGCCTACGCTTCCGACAAAGGTCACGATTGATGAGACCAGCACATTTCGTAACCGCGGGTTGCGAGCCATGTAGCACCTTTCCGATCTGTAGGAGGTCCTAGGCCCTGGGCCCGGCGTTCAGCCTCAGCCCATCGGTCGTTAGATTCTGACGTTGGGAAGTTGAGTCCGCTCAACACTCTCCATTCCCGGCTGAACCTCGGCAATTATCCGTGGACTCTGTCTAATCGTTGTCCTTCGCCTTGGACAGTCCTCCCCACGGAACCCTCAGAGGCCGACCAGGGATCCTGTGCCCCGCTCCTGCGTCCCTCCCCGAGGAAGGCTGCATGCCAGATCACCACGCCAGCACCGTCGGATCAAAGTTATTGGCCGAGGAGCCTCTCGAGCTGTTCGCCGCCGGAATGCTTGTTTTCTGCCGCAGCCAGTTTCGCTGGGACTGTCCCACATAGGTCTCGATGCTGCTCGAGTTATCCTGCGGAGGCAGACCGGGCCATTTGAATGAGGTGGTCCATCTTTGCGGTGAATGTTTCGTCAGCACCGAAAAAAGCTTTGTCACTTAGCCTCCATCCGAACCTGTCGAAGGCTGACGCCTTCACTTCTGCACCTCCCGGAGCTGACCGTATCGAGAGGGTAAGGCCCACTGGAGCATTGTTCTTACCCCACGGGATCAGTTCCCCCCAGAGTCTGTACAAGGTTTTCGATCCCGTCGTGACCTCGACCTCAGGTCCAGTCGTTCTGACGCTATATTGACTGCTGTTGAAGGCCTCTAGAACCTTGGCTTTGACGTCCTCGGGACTGCCGGCCGCGAGCCAAGTTTCTGAGCGCTGGTAGATTGGGCCCGCTTTGCTCTTCGGTCCTACGTTTGCCATGTTGGCCTCTTTCTGTCAGATTTCGCACCGGCACTGTTGCGCATGCTGGAGGGTACCTTGGGGGTCGCGGATAAACGAGGTGGTTCCGCCGGCAAATAGACCTCGTCGCCGACCTGTCGTTCCTGCGCGCTTCCGGAGCCAGTCTGCTTTGGCTTTGGCGGAAGGGGCTTGGGAACGTGGGGCCGCTCGCATTGCGAAGGCTGCCGGTACAGCCACTACGCCTCCAGTAAGAGCCGTGAAGGGGGCACCCTCCCAGCCGCCGCTGACGAGACCGATCACGTAGAAAGTGGCTGCTCCGACAAGGACTTGAAGAAAGGATTCGAGCAGCATGAGCGACACGAGCGGTACATTCTGATCCCAGAAACGCCTAGGTGAACCCAGTCATTAGGCTCGTTTGTTCTTATTTCTGTCCATGACCAGGAACCCAACGCTGACGATCAGGGGAATGGCCGGGAGAACTAGCAGCTCCGGCCGATTAGCCACAAGCAGCAGTATGAGGAGCACTACTGTGCACGCAATCGCAACGCCGAAAAAGATAGCTCTGGCTGTCTTACCCAACATCAGTAACACCCATCCTTGATTGCCGATATTCCTGAAAATACGACACCAGCGCCGCCAGCAGCCAGCAGAACACCTCCGCCAAACGATAGTGGTGCAGAGAGCACTCCGGCGCCGAATGCGACTATGCCTGTGGTCAGCCCGAACCAGTTCGTAAAGCAGGACCAAGCATCAAGGCCCGTCGGATCGGTCAAGTTGGTGGGGTTGCAGGCTGCATAGGCGTAGCGGTTGGCTTCCTGCCAGGAAGGGTCTGGTTGGCTGAAGCGGCCGATGCCAGGGGCGTAGTAGCGGGCGCCGAATTTGGTGTATCCGGTGGCGTCGTCCTTGTACCCGCCCGCGTACCGCCACGGGTTGACCGCCGCCTGGGTTCCGGTTTGGGTGGTGGTGTTGCCCCAGGAGTCGTAGAGGTAGGTGGCGGCTTTGGCTTGGGCGCTGTCAGTGAGCAGGATCGTGGAGCCCAGCGCATCATTGGTGTAGTAGAAGCTCGCACCGGCACTGTTGCGCATGCTGATGAGCGTACCCTCCGGGTCCCTGATAAACGAGGTGGTTCCGCTGGCGTTGGTCTGCCTGGTGATGCCCAGGGAGCCGTTCAGGAAGGACGTCCCGCCGGAGGTGAGCCGTTCGGTGTTGCCTTGTCCGGCGTAGGTGAAGCTTGTCGTGTTGTGGGTGGCCAGCTGGTCGAAGGTGTTCCATGTGCTGGTGGGCGTACCGCCCTTGGTCTGGTTGCCGTTGGCGTCATAGGTGTACGTTGTTGCGCCCACTGGCGGGGCAGCACAGGTGCCCGTCCCGGTGGACGTCCAGCAGAGCTGGTCGGCGGCGTTATAGGCTGCGCGGACGGTGGTGGTCCCGGTCTTGGCGGAGGTCAGCCGGTTGCCGTTGGCGTCGTAGGTCCAGGTTTCATCCACCAGGTCGGTTGCGGCGAGGGTCAACCGCCCCATGGCATCGTAGTCGTACATGGTGACGGCGCCGGTTTCGGTGACCATGGCCTGCCGCAGCCGCCCTTCCTGGAGCTCGATCCCGTACGTCTTGTAGTTGTATTCCCGCTTGGCCAGAACCGTGGCCGCGGTGTTGGTCGCGGTAATGGAGGTGATCCGTCCGGCCTTGTCATAGAGCGTGGTGTTCTTTACGCCGTTCGGATACTTGGTTCCGGTGCGGCGGTCGTTTTTGTCGTAGTCGAAGCCGGTGCATTTGGTGCTGTTGGGGAAGACAGGTGTGGTCGGACACGATCCTCCGGGTTCGGCCAGGGCGGTCAACCGGTCGGAGGCGTCGTAGCGGTAGTTCACGGTGCCGGTCGGGTCGGTGAAGCTGGTGACGTTGGATGCCGCGTCATAGGTCAGGGAGGTGGTCACCCCGCCGATGGTCTTTGAGGTCGGCCTGTTTTGCTGGTCGTAGTTGTGGGTGGTGGTGCCGGAGCCGTCGACGCGGGTCTTGAGGTTGCCGTTGGCGTCGTAGGTGTAGGTCACGCAGGTCGCGGGCACGCAGGTGGCGCCGAAGCGGGTCTGCAGCAGCCGGTCGTTGCCGTCGTAGACGTAGGTGGCGGTCTGGCCCTTGCCGTCCTTGCTGGTGGCGATCCGGCCGGCGGCGTCGAAGGTGTTCGTTATGGCCCCGAGCGGTGCGGGGCGGGTAACGGTGACCGGGTAGCGGGAAGCGTTGTAGGTGATGGACGTGGTGTTGCCCTTGCCGTCGATCATCTTGCACAGCTGGCCACGCAGGCCCCCGCAGGTGGTGGCCGCCGCGTCACCTTGGTACTGCCTCCTGGGAGTGCCGCCGGCCCCGTTGGGGGTGATGGTCTGGTACGGCAGTCCCAACACCGTGTCATAGGTGTAGCTCGTCGTCTCGGTTTCAGTGTTCACGGAGGAGGTGGGCTGGAACTCGAGCCAGGCCTCCCCTGCGGTGGCCGCCGGGTAGTTGAACGCGATCTGCCCGCTCTTGGCGCCGGGATCGCTGGCCTGGGCCGTGATGTTCTTCAGCGTGTTGTTCGGGTTGTAGACCGAGGTGGTCGTGTTGGCCAGGGCGTCGATGTTGGTGAGCTGGTCATCGTGGGCGTTGAACGTCTTGTTGGTGACGTTCCCCAGCGGGTCGGTGATGGAGGTGATCTGGCGGGCGGCGTTGAACTTGTACGTCGTCACCCGGCCGGCGGTATCCGTCAGGGTAGATGTGGTGCCATCGACGGCGTCCAAAGTATGAACCGTTGAGGCACCGGTGGCGGCGGCGTAGACGATTTCGGCTGCTTTTCCGTTCCCGTCATAGGACAGCTGGTTTTCGGTGCCCAGGCCGTCCCTGACCAGCGCCATCCGCCCGTTGGTGTACTCCAGCCTGGTGGGAGCGCCGGCGGCGTCGGTGAGGTCCTTCATCCTTCCGTCGCTGTCGTACTCGATGGAGATGGCCCGGTTCAGGCTCTGGTCCGTGATCTTGGAGGGCTGGCCGGTGTTGTTGTCGTCGTTGTACTCGAAGAGGATCTGGCGGCCGTTTGCCATCGTGATGGTTTCCAGGCGCCCGTCGGTATCGTAGGCGTAGGCGTTCCGGTCTGGGACAAGGCTGTGGCGGTCGCCTGTGTAGGCGAGGCGGTACACGCCACCGACCTTCTCGTACCAGTTCGCGTTCCCCGTGTCGTTGAAGCGGATCGCCGCAGCGGTGGCGGTGAGTTGGGTGACGGTCGCTTTCAGGCCCGGCGGCGTAGTCCAGCCGCCGCCCGTCTTGGGCACGAACTTGTAGGTCCCGCCGTCCGCTGCGCGGTACGTCACCGAGTTATCCGTGCCGACGGTCAGCGCAGTCTCGGCCGTGCCTTCGGAGAGGGTGGGCCGGTCGTCGCTGATGCTGTTGTACCGCCACGACAGGTCGATCCCCCGGTTCTGCCCGGACAGGCTCAACAGCTTCCCGGTGGCCAGGATGTTCCCCGTCGTCGGGTTCCACGCCAGGTCAATCCGGTCCGTCAGGCTGCGCGAGACCATCCCGGCCGCGGACCTCGAACCTGCCAGATGACCATTCGGGCCCATGGACGGCGGCAGGTCATCATCGAGCGGCAGGCTCTGCGCCACCGCCAGGTTCATCGGCTCGGAGACGGCCGGTGCGAGAGCCGCGGGAGCCAGAGAGGGAGGCTGGACGGCTGTCGGTATTTGGGCGTTGCTGGCCGGGGCGCTGACCCCTGTCAGAACAACCGCGGAAAGAACGAGACCTGACAAAAGAGACCGACATGCAGCCACGCTGTGCCCCCAATATGATGTGCTCCCCAGTGAGCCGCTTCGCGCTCCCCAGCGAGCACAGGATGATCATCAGCGACGCCACGCACACATTGCAATACATATGCCTGCGATTTTTCCAGACACTGGTGTAACCCGGCCCGGCACGACCGGACCGCCGCCTTGGCGTATGACGAGGCAGTAGCCGCACAACCAGCTTTCAAGAGATTGCCGGGGACGGCTCAGACCATCCCCCAGTACGGGCGATTTGCGGAATTTTCCAGCCATACAAACCAAGTCTGCTGCGCGCAGCATGGCCCCACGCTGCAGCGTGTCTATCGTCTAAGAAGCACGCTCTGACAAGAGGCTTACAGAATTGTCACGTTCTCGACATTTTCAGCATGGAGTGCTCGTGGCCGCCTTGGCATGGCCCGCGGGGTTGTCACCCATAGGGACAACCCCAAAATTCGGCGAACCCTGTCGATAGCCCAGAGCATCAGCAGTACGAAGTCCGGGCAGTTCCACCTGAACGTAGGCCGGTCCCTGATTGGAGCCTACCTGCCCCGCACTGCAAGCCTCGTAACGAGGGCATCAGGAAGATTCTTCGAGACTGCCGTGAGCACCTTGTAGCGCTTCGTGGGGATCGAGACACCCTTGCCGGCGAACGCGTCCTTTAGCCCTTCGCTGACTACCCGGTCCACATCCAGCCACATCCAGCCCTTGATTCCGGACGTGTCGGCGCCCATGCGCCCGTGGAATTTGGTACGGACGAACCCCGGGCAGACAGAGGCGACCGGAATGCCCTGCGGGCCGTAGTGCGCGTTGGCCCAGCGGCTGAAGTTGATGACCCACGCCTTCGCCGCAGAGTAAGTTCCGCGTGGGGTGACGCCTCGGAGCCCCGAACTAAGTTCTGGGCTCCGAGAGGGGCCTTACTGCTTGATCAGACCGCCGACACGTCAATCAGGCGATTCATGGGCTCTGTTCCTGCGGGCACGGGCCAAACTTGCCATCGGCATCGATGTAGATATTCAGATCGACTATCTGTTTCTTGAAGTGCCCGAACTTCCAGTCCTTACCGTAAGCCTTAATCAGGGTCATGGTCGGCTCCATAAGCCGCAGTGCCAAGAGCCGCACAACCAGAAGGGCCACCTCTCCGGCGACGTATGTATGTTCTGCGGGAGGCATTGGTCCCCGTTTGGCGTGCTTGACGTCGTTATAGTTGCCCGCGATCGCCTTGGCCAGGGCCATAGGAGATTCGGCAAAATCGGACCAATCGAGATTGACTGTGGCCAGACTCCGGAACACGAAGGTGGCAGTAGTCGGGCGTCCTCGGTGCCACGAAGACTTCTCGCCCTCCACCTCGCCGATGATGTGGCCCGCCGCTTCCAAACTCACGGAAGCATTTACAACATGGTCCTCAAGGTACGATTCTGGCCGCCTCAACGTTCCAGCGGCAGGATGGATAACACGTTGCCACTTGTCGAACTCAGCTGCCCAGCGTTCGAGGCCCACAACAGCAATTTCCGAAGCAGTCGCTAGTGGATGCTTCAGCTTCTCCGGAAGCGGCCGCCAGTAGTCCGAAACTGTATTCTCGGAGACCATCTCAAAGAACGGCACGTCAACAACCTTGCCGGTCATGACCTTTGCACTGAACCGGGAGTCGCGTATTTCATGACGCCGAAAAACGACCGGCTGACCGTACATCAGCGTCAATAGCGCGATGACCTTGCGCTGTTCCTCGAAATGGTCCGAGCACGGCCGCGACGTTTCGTACCTCGTCGTAAGACAGACCCACTCGCGGATGCGAAAACCCGGCTCTTCTTGGTCCGTCATCCACTTAGTGCTCAAGTCGAACGTCACATCCCCGTGACTCCACGTCAGAGGCGGCGGGGACTCAACCTCAACGCTGATCTTCTGAACGCGGTTGTTCTCGTCTGGAATGAAGGAGTACGACGTGGCACCCATATCAGTCCACTCGGTAAGCCCGTCAATATGCGAGCGAAGCTCTGTGACTTCTAACGCGTCCTCGAAGTCGCCGTCACGATCCTTGAAGACCACTTCCTGCGGCTTGACTTGCACTGTCGAAAACCCCTGGCCCCCAAAGTTGAGCGAGGATCCAGAGGTGCGGCAACCATACAACGTGAATCGACCGCTGCCAGTCAGCAACTGGAGGTTGGAAGGAGGCCGACCCGCGCGGGCCCAACCTTTCACTGATGCGAACTGAGGAGTGTTGTTGAGAAACGGGATCAAGAGATTGATCCCTTTCAGCTGCTCAAAGGCAAGCATCCCCGTCACATACGGCGTCCCCTCGACGTTGTCGACAATGAGACCCGGAACAGTGTCCCCCATCGTGAAACTGCCCGTGCCCATCAGCTCTCCCCGTAGTTTCGCTAAACGTGCCCGACAGGCAGACGCCCAAGCCGGTTCTTATCGTTTGACCATAGCCATTTCCGATCCTTCCACAACCATTACGTGTGTGTTTTGCTCGACAACGTGTGGTGCGTAACGGCTTCAGCGAGCGGGAGTGGTGTCCCCTATCTAGACCGTATCGGCCATGTGGACATCCTCCACTATCAGGTCAGAGAGCTGCTGCGCCTTCGCCTTTTCGTAGCCGCGTCGGCGGAACTTCCTGAACATCTCATCTCTGAACGCATCGCGTTCGCTGGACCGCATGACCCGGCCAGCCATGGTCGCCGCCGCACCCTGGAGCCATTCCCGCTTCACCGACGCATCTTCCGTCGAGGCCGGGATGGTCTCCTCGGATCCGAGCAGGGCAGGTGCGTGATTCAGCAGGTGGTCCACCCGACGAGTTACAGTGTTCCCTTTGTAGCCCCGGAGCTTGAGCCGTCTGGTGAGCTCGTATTGCAGAGCCTTCCGGCGGTCGTCGATGATCGGCTCTCGGGAAAGAGCTTGGGCAGCTCCCTGTAGCCAGGCATTCCGACGGTCTACCGGTGCGTCCGCGGTCGGGATTGAGCTGGCCGGACCGAATGCCGATTCGAGGTCCGTCCTGGCCTTGGCCCGCCCCTCCCTGACCCGGGTCAACTCCGCAATGCGTTCCGCGGCCTGAGCCTTGTAGGTACCCTTGGCCTCGGCTGCGGCATCGAATGACCCGGTTCGGTGAGCCCACTCGGTGAGCCGGTCATTTACGTCAACGGTGTCCCCTTTCTTGGACCGGTCCGACAGGTTCAGCCCGGCCAGGGTCAGAGCCTTCCTTGACCCCGCCAGGGAGCGCTTCGGGACACCCAGCTGAACCGGGTCAACATCAGCCGCCTGGGCCAGGGCCACGAACCAGGAGCGGAAGCCGACCGGTTCATCGCCATAGTTCCACGCAGGGTGGGTCACGGACCGGGTGACGATAGCCGTCTGAGCCGGTTCATCATTGCGCCCGGCCAGTGAGCCGATGGCCTCATAGAGGTGAGCCGGCGCAATGACCTGACCCTGCTCACGGGTGAGCTTGCCAGCGATTTTGAACCGCCTGGCCGAGTCCACCCTGACCCCGCCGACCTCCTTGAGCCAGCCGAGGGCCACGAGGTCATTCAGCGCCGCCTTGCCAGTGGGCCACGACACGCCCATCCGCAGCGACAGCCACGCGTAGGACACCATCAAGGTATTCCAGCCCTTCTCCCCCTGGATGGATTTGAGCTGCTCCACACAAAGGATGGCCAGAGTGGCCCGGGCCCGGATCTGCCGTGCCGGCGTCAGCACCGGAACCAGCTTCGGCTCCACCGCAGTGCCGTCTTCCAGCGGAGCCGGCTCGACCTCGCTCATTGCCACCGGGGACAGGATCCGGCCCAGTGTAAGCCGGGCGGTCTTGAGTGAGTTGGCGGCCGCCGCCTGGGGAGAGGAATCAAAAGACGCTGCGCGGCAGGACGAAACGAGGCGGCTGTAAGTGGAGCGGGCTGCCAGCAGTTCGGAGAGGCCGGGATGGGAAGCTGTTTGCCTTTTCAGGAAGAGACTCAAGTCGTTTTCAGACAGACCGAGCGAGAACGCACGCACTGCGACAGCCTTGACGAACTCTGAGGGGGTGGCTCGGGTAGAGGGAAGACTAGAGGCGGTTTTGATCAAGGCTTCAATCAGAGCGGGATCGGTAGAATGCAACGGTCTCATGACAATTATTCTATACCCTCTATGCCGCTTGGAGCGTAGCGACCAAGCGGCAGTAGAAGGCTAAAAGAAACACGATTGTTGCTAGAAGGGAGTTGTGGTGGTTCGCCGCGGACCGCGGTAGTGGTGAAGGAGCCGCGGGGAGAAGGGAAGAGCCGGCAGCTGGCATGATTCGTTCCGGCGGCTGAACGCACTGCATGGAGGGAATCGGATAGGGCGGCGGAGCAAGGGAAGGCCGACTGTTCTGTGGGGTTCGCTTTGTTGGTTCTACGTATTCCCGTGTCGTTGTTCGTGGTGGTTGGCGTTACGGCTGCCACCTTCACTACGGGCTGCGCCCTCCGTTACGGCTTGCAGGGTTTTCGATCCGACGAACAAGACGTCGATCGTTGAGTAACCGGATCCGGGCAGAAGGCTTCTTGATGACCAATATGATTCTCTTTCTGTTTCTCTCAACACCGTTCTGCTTCCTCTCCGGTTCTCTTCCTGGTTCCTCTTCCTGTTTCTCTCTTAGCCGGTTCGCCTTCGGCTCTCCTCCTCCCCGCCGCATCAAACTTTCTTCACCCTCGCCCGGATCCATCTCCAGCGCACCCTCATCCGGCCAACTCCTGGGCCGGTTCTTCGATCTCGGGTCGTGGACTGATCAGCCCAGCTGCCCGAGCCCCTGGGTCAGCCCTGCCAGCTCATCGGTGAACTGGGTCAGTGGCCTCGAAGTCGTGAACGGCAGGGTCAGGAACCGGCAGGTTCATCCCGCAGTGAACCAGTTCACGCCACGTTCCTGTACCCGGCTCACTGGGGCGTCGACCGGGGCGCATGACCCGTCCATGGACCGGTCCTCGGTGGTTCATGGTGCGGTCGGGATTACCTGGTGGACCTCCCTTTTTGAACCGCTCTGATCTGCCCGTGGACCGGGTTCATGGCTCAGGCCAGCAACGGTGTCAGGACGGATCAAAGCGGATCTGAATGACCCGCCCGGAGGTAGCTCACGGGCTCATTCGTCACCCGCCGCAACCGGCTCAGGCCACAGGTCCCGCCAGAGGTCATCGGAAGGCCTGGAACGCCGTTTTAAAGCCCGTCTGACCCTCTGGAGCCCAGCCCTTGATCGAGGTTCTCCGGGGCCGGCACAGGGGCGTCTGGCCTCTCCCTGGCATTGCCAGGAGTGGCCGGGTCGCCTCTTCGTGGACCGGCCCGCGGAGTTAGCGGGCGGACCGGTTCGGGCTCATGGCTGGCGCTGACCCTTGTGGCGTCAGGCGGCCCTCCGCAGTGACGCTCAGCACCGAGACCCGGATGAGGCCCACCGAGCGTGACCCGCCCATGGTTGGGATGTCTGCGGGAAGTCGATCTGTCTGCGCGACCCTGGGTGCTGGATCCCCAGGCCTCGGATTTGGGGGGCGAACCCCGAACCCCCAGGGGCAGGGGGACTCTCTTGGACCGCCTGAAGACATCGCGTCCATCGGAAAGGGGGGTGATGCTTCTGCTACCGGACGCGGGTTTCTGCCCGGGCGTCAAGCATCTTTGCCGGGGCCGGACCGAGTGGAATGGCATATGACTACGCGTTCTTTGAGGGGACACCATTCACTTACTGGATTTGCCGAGTCACTTACTGGACTTGCCGAGGATCCAGCGCACGATTTCCTTGATCTCGCCAGGGCGCGACCGATACCACTCAGATCCCGCTGCCTCTTTCACCAACCGTCCTCGATAGAACAGGACGGAATGAACCGTCCTCTCAAGCCTCCCGGGAGTTGCCGTCCTGCGGGCATACGCGAGCACTGGCTTCTCCGGCATGGCGGTACCCTGCTGGGCGATGCGAACAGCAGGGTCATCGGCTGATGTCATGCCCACCTTTATCGGCCAGATTGACTCCCCCTTAGCCTCGGCGAGGGCCCGGTAGGTGGGAAAGTAATAGGCGTAGAGGCATCCCTGACCCCTACCCTCCGCGACAGCGCTACTCAGGGGGTGAAGCAGACCAACACTGTCGGATTCCTGGCTGGGGCCCTCCACCCAACGCCAAGTGCCCTGATGATCGACCGGTTCGATCACACCTCTCTGAGCCATGGAAATGAGCGCCTTCTTCACCTGCAACGTCGGGTCGGAACGCGATTCCAGGCCACCTCGGGAGACGTGGTAATCCTCCACAACGGCAATGAGCTCAAGCCGCCTGAACACTGAGCTCCTTACGAGTCTCGGCGCGAGGTCGGTAATAATGGCCGGCGTCAGATGGCGGTCGATGTAGCTGTATTTGTCTACGCCGGCTTGTGCCTTTGCCGGTATCTGGCCGTCCATCAGTTTCCGAGATCCCAGTGGATTTTGATCGGTTCAGCAGTAGGTGCGGACTTCGTTTCCACCGTTCCGGCCACCGGTGCGGTGTTCGTCTCGACGATGCTCTGGCCCCTGTAGACAGGGCCGCAGGACGGGCAGAGCATGTAGAACCGACTCCTGTCCTCGGGCATTTCTGCCAGGCCTGCCGGAACATCACCGCCGTACAACTGGAAGGCAATACCCTCACTGTTGCCGTGGATTATCCCTTCGCAGACGCAGGTGATGCTGTCCGGGAGTCCATCTTCCACGTGAGCAAATTCCTTCATTGCCATCTCCTCCGTAGCCTGTCGTGTGCAGGCGATTCCTGCTTCCACCCAATGTGTGCACATCCCTCGGCATTGATCCAGCATTCAAAGGGACGTATTGAGAGGCTCCCCTGCCCTGCACGCCTCTGGGAGGGGGCGTGCAGGGTCACGACCCCGCGGCGGGGTGAGGACCGGGTTGAACGCCAGAGGTTGGTCAAATTTCCGCAGTAAGGGAACTTTCCGGCAAAACCGTTTGGTTGGGTCCCCGTGTAGGAGTCCAGTGTTTGTGTGAGTTTCGTGTCCGAGAATGGACGCAGGAGGAAATTCACGAATCATGGCCCGTAGACGCACCCCCGGGCAGGTCATCGCCAAGGTCCGGCAGGGCCAGAAATGCTCAACGACGGACGTCCGATGGTTCAAAAAACGAAGGGGGCGGGATTCATCCTGGACCTGGTCGCAGACACGGGGGCCTTGAGTAGGTTTGGCTGCGCGCTGGACGACCGGCTAACGGGCAGCCAGACTCCCCGCCGATGTGATCTTCAGAGCTTGATGGCGCCAATGATCCACGCTCGTACCCGTGAGGGCATAGCCGTCGCCAAGGCCAAGGGCAGGCTGAGGAGCAAAAAAGCCGAAGCTCTCAAAGCCCGGGAGGCCTATCTGGTCAGCCTCCACGGGGAAGGATCGCATGCAGGCCGAATTGGCCGCCTTGAACAGACTGAGATCCGCGTCTCAATCGCGCTCGAGCGTCTTGTCGAGCTCGCGCCAACGCTCCCACGAAGACTGACGAGTCACGCCAAGCGCACCCGCGACCTCGGTCCAGGACAGTCCGGCCTTCCGTGCCTGCCGCACGGTTCCCAACTCGGTCTGGTCACATTTCTGCCGGATCTCCTGGATGCACCGCAGTGTGAGCAGCAACTCTTGCTGCCACGCCTGATCGGTCATGTCGGAGCACCGCCGTTTTGGCCCGGTCAGCGCGCGATGGGTGGCCGGCCCTCCGCTGTATCTAGCCATGCTGTCAGGGTCACCTTGCAGGCACGGTTTGTCAAGGTACCCTGACACCGCTTCCACCAGGAGCACGTTCATAAGATTCAGTACCCGTACGATCAGGCTGATCGCTAGCCGGAACGATTCTGCCGCAACCGCGTAATCGACTGTTCATCTAGGCAGCCTTCGCCCCGCAGTTGCCGCCTGTTCGGCTGAGCCTCTAGTCGTCGACGGCATTCGGTTTGGATACGCTCGGGTTTTCACTGCTCAGCACCTCTGCAAAGGTTTCAGTTTCCAGCGGTTGGTTCATGAGGCGGGATCGAAGTGCCGCTCGGGCATGAGCATCCCCTACTCCTCGCAGGATTGAAATGAACGCCTTGTCTCGGGCAAGGAGAGGATAATCGCTTGGAAGGCCAGCCTCAAGCGTGGCCAAGGCGGAGACGAGGCGTTCTCGGTCCGTCGTCGATCTTGGAGGTGGCGATATGTCATGCCTTCGGAACAATTTACTACTCGTGGACCACCACGCGTCGTTGGTCGCCGGCGGGTCTGCGGCACTCCCTTTTACATCTGCGTAGTCAAGAAAGTCGCCAATGGGATCCTCTCCAAAGGAACCATCTCCAATGAGTTGTTCATAGAATGATGGGTACAAATGCTGAAGAATAACTGCCCTGACCAGTTGGTCATTTTTTAGTGCAGGATAGATCCAGGAAGGATTTAGATGACTTTCGAGGACAAAGCTGTTTATAACTCTTTTTATGCGTCGTGGATTTCGCCCCGTCCGCTTTGAGAGTATTTCTGCAACATTCTCATCAATAAGAGTAGTCGTTCCTGAACGGTCGGCGTAGCCGCGAATCAGGCTTTTCACTTGGCTGTCCCTGGGCGACTGGAGTCGGTGAACTACCTGGATGATCTTCTCAAGGTAAATCCTCGCTTCGTTTCCTCTGTCCACAGCAGATACACCACGTCTAAGCACTGCGAGATCACAACCGATCACAAATATCAAACCTGGCGCGTCTAGGTACAATTTTACGGCCTCGCAGATTTGGATGATTACTTCGTCAGAACAACGATCAAGGTCATCGATAAAAACGACAAGTGATTTCCCTGGCTTGCCCGTTTCCCCCTTGTGAGCCCATTCTGAAAGCATGTCGAAGATAGCCGATCGAAGTTCATTGCGACCCTTTGCATCGATCTCCAATTGGTTCCAGAGTTCATCAACGAGTCGAGCCACCCCAACGAAACGAGCAACGGCTCCGAGGAATATTCGCACAAAGAGTATGGTCCGCCGTCGCTTCACCACCTTGTTTAGAGCACGCCTGAGAGAATTCGGATCGAGTCGCGTAAGTACTGATTTGATCAGCCCCTCCAACGCCTTCTCCCCTTGGGACGTCCATGCGTTGAAGTGCACGATTTCGACATCATCTGCATCTGAAAGGCAGGAAGCAATCTGGTTCAGCAGGGTGCTCTTTCCCATGCCCCAACCGCCATCGACTGCCATGACGAACGGAGAAGAGGCGCGAGAATCGAAAATAATCGACGCTATGGTCTTGGCGGTCCCTGCGGCACCAAGCAGGTCGTCCTTCGCATTTTTGATGGGCTGGTCGCCAAGCAAAATATAGGACCCGGAGCCGTCCTGCTTGATCGACTCGGCACTCGGCCTGAGGGTATCGAGGATCTGTGGGACTGGCACGGTGGAGAAGAAGGCTACTACCTCCACAATTTCGTCTTCGTCCACCTCCAAGATATGGTCCTGGTCGTGCCGCCATTGGCGTTCCTTCTCCGCACGTTCGTGTATGAGTCTCTGCTCCTTTTCGCGCAGGGAAGCGGCGGTCTCGAAGTCCTGCGCGTCGATTGCAGCCACCTTTTCATTCTGGAGCACCGCAATTCGCTCATCCAATGCCTTCACATATGGCGGAGCGTTCAATCGGCGAGTATTTAGCCGGGCACCGGCTTCATCGATCAGTTCGATAGCGCTCTTCGGGAGAAACTGGTTTCGAATGTAGCGATGAGCAAGCAGGGCGGCAGCGGAGAGAGCGCCGTCTGTGATCGTGACTCCGTGGTGAGCTTCCAGTACCTCCCTCATCACTTTGAGGTGCTCGATGGCGGCAGGAACGGAGAGTTCCTCAACGGTAACCAAAGCTGAAAGTTGGTGGAAGGCAGAGTTCTTCTCGATGTGCATGCGATAGTCGTCCATCGTCGTCGCACCGATGATCTTCAGATGCCCCTCAAGCAACATCGGCATGATGTGGCCGGAGACATCCTTTGTGAGACCTGCTCCTTCACCGAACAGCGTATGAATCTCATCGATGAACAGGATGATGTCACCGCGGGCGCTGACTTCGGTGACAACTTTTTTCAAGCTTTCTTCTAAGCCGCCGGTATTCTTCATCAACCTATCGAGATCCAGTATGTACAACTGCTTGTCTCTGATGGCGACGGGGACGTCACCTCGGAGAATCGTCTGAGCAAGTTCTTCTACGACGGCCGCCTTGCCAACCCCGGGTTCGCCGATCAGGATCGGGTTGTTCTTGGTACGGCGGGAAAGGACCTGCACGACTTTTTCCACCTCCTTCTCGCGTCCGATGACCGGGTCCAGCTTGTTCTCCCGGGCAGCCTGCGTCAGGTTCCGGCCGAACTGGTCCAGCACCACCGAGCCCGCAGGGGTGCCTTCAGCCTGGCCCTGGCCGACGCCGGCACCGGTGGTTTCCTTGCCCTGGTAGCCGGACAGCATCTGGATGACCCGCTGGCGGACCCGGTTAACGTCGGCACCAAGCTTCACACGGACCTGGGCGGCAACTCCCTCACCCTCACGGATGAGTCCCAGCAGAATGTGCTCCGTGCCGATGTAGTTGTGCCCCAGTTGCAGGGCTTCCCGCAGCGAAAGCTCCAGCACCTCCTTGGCATGGGGGGTGAAGGGAATCTCGCCGGATGGGGCCTGCTGGCCCTGGCCGATGATCTCCTGCACCTGCTCGCGAACGCCGTCGAGCGAAATGCTCAAGGACTCAAGAGCCTTGGCGGCAACGCCCTCACCCTCATGGATCAGACCCAAGAGGATGTGTTCGGTACCAATGTGATCGTGGTTCAACATGCGTGCCTCTTCTTGGGCAAGCACAACTACGCGACGGGCACGGTCCGTAAATCGCTCAAACATGATGGCCTTCCAAGGCTATGTCCTGATCCTCCCAATTGAATCGGATGCCAACGAAATTAATAAGCATTTGCGCTGGAGGATCCGGCAATTTTGAGGAGCGCTGTTTGCCCTGTGTTAGGAGCGACTATGCCTTTGAACCGGATCCAGGAGGTCCTTCACGCTACGGCCAAGACGGCCCAGAACTTCCACACGATGAGGGTTTCGCCCTTCCGGGGAGCATCTGGTTGGGTCCCCGTGTAGGAGTCCAGTGTTTGTGTGAGTTTCGAGTCCGAGAAGGGACGCAGGAGGAAATTCACGAATCATGGCCCGTAGACACACCCCCGGGCAGGTCATCGCCAAGGTCCGGCAGGGCCAGAAGTGCTCAACGACGGACGTCCGATGGTCGAGGTCATCAAGGAACTGCAGGTCACCGAGGCGACCTGGTACCGGTGTGCTGAACAAGTACGGGTCCGAGAAAAACCGCCGAGGCGCAAGCGGACCAAGGAGTTGGAGAAGGAGAACGCCCGGCTCAAGCGTCTGCTTTCCGTTCAGAACGGGTTGTCCACTTTAATCCACCTTGAAAGGCGGTTGTCCACCTCTGTCCACCCCCTGTCCACATCCCATTGAACCTTCCGATGGTCCGGCGGAACTGACCACCACCTTGACCGAAATACTGACACGACGCGTGAAGGAGTACCGCATGAGAGCACTAGCACCAATGAGAAATGGTCACGGCGCGTTCGACCTGCCCTCAATCATGGCCGGCACGGTCGTCGTGGGGATCCTTGCCGCCAGCGTCTTTGCTTCCGTTTTCGGCGTCATCCCACTCGCCCAGGACAGCTCTGCCAAGCAAGACCTCCCGGCCATCCAGACGGCACAGGCCTCTGCGCGCACACACCACAACGGCTACGTCGACAAGGATGAACTCATGTCCCTGGGGCTGGGTCAGCGAGCTGTCCGAGCGCATTTGGGTCGGGGCCGATGAAGTGGGGTTCTGTGCCGTCACTGTCAGCGGGTCCGGCCGAGTCTTCTCCATCAGTGCCGGTGACGGCGGTGTCCGCAACGGCGACACCTGTTCCGGAGGAGCGGCAGCACCTGAACTTGGAGTGGAAGAGACTCCACCCATGGCATCTGAGCCCACAGCAGAGCCTGGAGTGGAGAAGTACGCCGCTCCGGGCTTCACCGAGATATGCGGCGCGACCAAGACATCCCCTGTGTGGACTATCCCAGACAGCACTTTGCAGCGAGCCGTCTCGGACATCGTCCAGCCATGCGGGCCCCTGACGCTGCAGGACGCTTCCGGCCTGACCGACGTAACCATCAGGGCCCATGAGATCGAGAGTTTTGAAGGGCTCGCCGAGGCGTCCAACATCAGGACACTGTTGCTGGATGGCCAGTCATGTGGCACATACCCGGACATGACAGACTTGCGCGATCTTCCGCAACTGGGAACCCTGACGGTCATGAACTACACCTCAGCGACCTGAACGGAATCGGCCAGGCCCCCGCACTGAAGAAGCTAACCCTGCACAACATGGGCTTCCTCGACGACATCGGGCCACTGGCGAGCCTGAGCGGCCTGCAAGAACTGTCGATCAACTCCATGCCCGTCAGCGACCTGGTGCCACTGCAGGATTTGAAGTCTCTGACCAGCCTGACAGTCAGCGGAAACACCTTCCTCACCGACCTCGGGCCACTGGGAGGGCTTACCAACCTGATGTACCTCGACATCTCCCACACCTATGTGGGGTACTTGGGACCCCTGAGCAACCTGCATGCCCTGCAGACGCTGAACGCCGCGGACACCCTGGTGTCGGACTGGGCACCCGTGGATCACGTGGCGAATGTCGAAGGCCGCCCCGCCCCCTGATCATTTGGTTCAAGACAAAAAGAGACCCCGGTCCGCTATTCGGACCGGGTCTCGTGCCGAAGACGGTGATCAGCTGGCCGAACCCGTGGCAAGGAACCGCATGACCGCACTTCGCTGCCATATCCATCCACCCGCTATCTTGCCCAGCGGAGCAGGGAAGCCGGGCAGCTGTGCTCTCGGCCTTTCCGGAAAATCCAGCTTCGGACGGTGCCGGGCTTGACGCTCATAACCGTCGCCACTTCCGGAGTCGTCATGATCTCAAGGGTTGCTGCGGCTGTATTCATGGCTTGACTTTATCAGATCGCAACATATCCGTTGCATCTGTAGGCGCATCCTTCTTGGCACCCCTCCGCCCCTGCCACTCATCAAAGACCGGTTTGAATGCCTTGATGTCGTCAGCGTCCCACAGGGTGGTCCCGCCCAACCGTTCCGGGATCGGATTGGGAAACCGCGTATGAACCCCGGGCAAGTTCTCCCTCTTCCTGTTCTCCCAGGACCGGATCGTTCCCCGGGGTATGCCCAAATAGACAGCAACCCTCTCACTGTCCAGCAGGCCACGCACCGAATTCATCTCGTCAGGCTCGTTGTTCATCACGCATCCACTCTGGCATCAACAGATACGTTGCACAATGAACCACGCGAGGACGGGAAGTACAGTCCGCCGATTATGAGCCCCGACGAACTTCACACCGTGCCCACGTCTAAACCGGTTGAGGGCTGGCCCATGGCGTAATGCCCTTTGGCATCGGCAACAAGTGGCGTACTGATTGCTATCCATCAGCGACGGGCGGAGACGTGCGGCCCGAACCATGACGCGTTCTTCGACTGCACTCGCATACGTCTTTTCGACGGCCGGCTTCTCTTCGGGTGCGGCGCCCGCTACTGCCTGCCTGAATGGATCGCTGTGCCCATTTTTCGGGCGCCGAAGCGCATGCGGTCCTGCGTGCACTCCTTATCCGCTATGGGTGGCCCTAACCCATTGCGGGTTCCCGACTTTGCGCTCGTGTTGTTCGACGTATTCACGGAATTTCACCACGTCGGTCACATCATAGACGGGGCCGCCATTGACCATGAACGGCATCTTCGAGTTCTGCGGGTCAGCAACGGCCCCCGGGAAGTGCGCGTGGATGGAAGTCGTCGCCTTGCGGCCGCTGGCCACCCAGTCCAGGTGACGCTTCCTCCAAGCGCGGACGGTGTTCTCCGAGACGCCCAAGAATTTGGCCATGTCCTTCGTCTGGACCAGCCCCCGGAGGTTCCTTGGTTCTTGTCGTTGCACCCCGCAAGTTTCACAGAGGTCCAGATTAGTTGCAACGCAGATGTTTCATAACTAGACTTTGAATGCAACAGATTCATTGCAATTAATGTAGACGCCATTGGAGCAGAATGACACACCCCAAGGCCGCCCGTATCAGCCCTGACAGCCGACCCATCGCCTATAGCGCCGCAGGCCTGGCAATCGCGATCTACTTGGGAGCGTTCGTCAGCTCATTCTTCGGACAGGCCTCCCTTGCCGCCTACATGCTGATCCCGCACGATTTGCAGTACGTGGTCCCGGCCGTCGTGGATCTCGGCCTGATTCTCTTCACCCTGGCCACGCTCGTGCGGAAATCCCGCGGTGAATCGACCGTGCTGACAAACGTGGCAACCGGGTTCTGGACCCTGGTTTCCATCACGGCCAATATCTTCCACGTCCTCATCCCGGCCGGTCCGCAGTCCTCCTGGACCGCAGGAACCTTCGCCGGCGCCGCACTATCTGCCCTCATGCCACTGGCCGCACTCGGTGCAAGCCTGGTAATAGAGAACGTCCTGATCGCCCGGCCTACGCCGGTCCAGGACACAGTTCAGGAGACGACAGAGCCGGCACTTGCCCGGGAGCGCCGACAGCACACCGCTCCGGTCGTCGTCAAGGCCGTACCAAAGGCTGCAGTCCCTGCGGCCGTGGTCCTTCCCTCCGTTGAGTCAGCGACTGCCCCTCCCCGGACCGGGACGGAGGCACGCACAGCAGCTCCACGGCCAGCTGCAGCCCCTGTGATGGCCCTGACAGCCTCCGTGCCGGCCCCGCGGAAGGGGCCCGTGGGCCAGCTGGTCAAGGACCAGGGTATTGCTTGGGCGGCCCTCTCCGAGGCCGAAAAGAGCGAGCTTGTCTGGATGCTGAAAGAGGAACGGATGTCCAACCCGAACATCGCCAAGAAGGTAGGCGTCTCGGTGTCGACCATCAAGCGCGTCCCGGCACCGGAACTGCAGCCCGCATAGCCACGCCGCCAACGAGAGCCCCGGACTGTGCTCTCAGTCCAGGGCGCGTTCATCCTCGCCGGCCTACAAGAACTATCCAGACTTTCAAGAGCACTGGCTCGACTATCCGACGAGCTATTCCGGCAGGAAGCCGGGGAGCCGCTTGCCCCATCGGATGGAGCGCAGCGCGGGCGGGCATTGATGGTATTCGATGATGTCCCATTCTGACGGAGTGAGGCGGCGGACATCATCTTTGGGGATCCATGCCGTGTGCGTGTGGCCCTCGTCGTCTAGCCAGCGGGTAATGATGTGGTCGTGACCCCAGCGCATAGCTACCCCGTAGACGTTGACGCTTCCACCGGTCTTGAGCGGAACCGCAGCCTCTACGCGTGGCCACCTCCCGTACTCCCAGGAATACACGTCTTCCGGGTCGCCCTCGATCTTCGGAGTTAGATAGTCGTACTCGACTCCGGCCAGGGTGAAAATGGGCATGGGCCTAATATATCCGCGCGACCTACTCATGCCTGTCAGCAGCTGCATCACGGCGCCTACGTCGATCTTCATCACAGACGAAACCTAGCCGGTGCTGCTGACAACCTACTGGGCGGCGGGCCGCCCTGTTATCGCTGCTGAACACGCCTTCACCCTTCCGTTGCCATTCAATAGTCGGCTCCCAGGTTCACCAGATTCACCCGAAACTCCAGATTCACCCGGCGCCTCCGAGCCGGAGAATTGAGGCTGTCCATGGCAACGCATAGGGAAATCACAAAGAAGTACGCAGCCGCTTATGCCAAGTCGTCGAAGAACGCCAAGGGATTGATTCTGGACGAGCTTGTAGCCATAACCGGGTGGTCCAGGGCCAACGCCCGCCGGGCACTGTGGCCCCCCCCGATTTCGGCGACGTCCTTGCTGCTACCATTTCCTCTCGCCTCGAGAAAACGCTCAAACAGCACAGCGCTTACGGCCGTGAGTACCCCTTTTCTCAACGCCGGAAGCTCAGCACCGTTGAGTAGTGCAACCACATAGGGGGTCTCCTTGAATGGCATTCTCGGACCATGGACAAAACTTCCTAGCAGGTCCAGCATTAGTCTCCACCAGCTGTAGCGAGCTAAGAATAGGAGACGAATCCAATGACGGACTCCTCTGAAAAGCAACCAGACCGTAAAACCGAACCGCAAACCCTTGCCGAGGCCACTAAGCGAATTCGCGAAGGCGGGCTCTTTGAAGAGCTCAAAGAAGTTGAGCCGGATACGCAATCCGAGGAGAAGGCCGGCGCACTTGCTCCCCGTGTCCCGGGTGAGGAGGGCAGTTAGATGCCTTTCGTCCAAATACCCGCCGTCTACGCGGCAGACCCGGCAGACGTATGGACCCCCAAGACGTCCTTTGTCTCAACTGATCCCTTCGCCATAGTCATACAGGTCCAGGTGTCGAGTGACCTCGTAAAGGCGGGGCTCTCGTACGACGCAGTTTTTCAGATGGTAAACCCGAGACAGGACCCCTACCGGGGAAGCTGGTTTACATACACAGGCAACTCTGTGTTGGACATGACAACCCGGGATCACCACTGGAACGGCATCCGCTTTCAATGGACCGACTTCGCCGTGTGGGCATCGTGGGGGCAATACGCGGATGCGGTGAGTCAGATCCTCGGCGGGGAGAAGCTGAAAGGGCTCTTCATCGTTCGCGGGACCATCGATGTCGTGGGAAGTAGTCTGTTCGCCAACTCTGAGGGGTCCTGGTACAAGGTCGTCCCGTAACCCTTCACACGACAGGACGTCGGAACAGGCGGCCGTGTGGACCTGCCTTGCATTGACGAACTCGGCTACATGGAACCGGATCGCCACGGGGCCGAACTGCTGGACCAAAACCTTCACGGACCCGCGCCTCTGCGCCGCAGTCATGGACCGGCTCACGTTCAAGGCGCCATCATCGAAACCGGCACCGACTCCTACCGCCTCGCACACACCATTTGCCCACCAAACTCCTTAATGCTCGGAGAGCACATAACCCCTCATGGTGAAAACGTCCGGGTCAGGGTTTCCTCAACGAAAGCTGGGTGTTGGACCTCTCAGCGAGCATCATCCATCTCCTGAAATAGACGTTGTCGTCGCTGGACCACCATGCCAGAGCCTGGTGGTCCAGAGGCGCAGCGAGGCGCCGCATGCGCGTGCTCGGCAGTTGTGTAAGGATCATCGAATGAGCGAGCGACGAATGGCGGTGCGACGTCAGCGACTACAGCAACGGACCGGGGCTGTCGGCTTTTTCAAGGAGCACTTTGCTCTTGCTGCGTCTGCCTCCCTGGTGCTGCTTTCGGTTATCCGGGTCTACTACTTTGCGGGGTTGAGCCCGGACGTGGCGCTCACCGTGCTCTCCGTAGCCAACCGAACGCAGGTCCTGGTATCTACGCTCCTGAACGGCCTGGTGATTCTCGCCCCACTCCTGATCTTCCTCGGGCCTCTGCGCAAATGGTTGCTCGCGGGAAACGAAACTGGTGCCTCTCTCTCAGCGAAGATGCGCACCGGAATAGTGTGGCTTCCTCTAGCGCCGATTGTCGCAGCGTCCTTATCGGTTTCCCTGCTGTTTGGCTACACCGTAGGCGGGCTCGTTGCTTGGTTGGTTGTGCGCCGTAAACGCAAAAAGCTGGCGAGTGACCCGAATGCTGCCGGCAAGAAAAACAACTTCGTTGACAAGGAGTGGCTCCTGGCCACGATCGTGGGCGTGGCGATGATGGCGATGCTCAGCATTCCGTGGCAGCCGCTGGAAAGGATCACGCTCCAGTCAGCGGACAAGCCCGTGGTGGGGTACGTGATCGGGGAGCAGTCGGGCAAGACGCTGATCATTGAAAAACTCCGCCAGCCGCTTTGGACCAACAGCGACGACGTCAAGGGCCGAGAACTGTGCGCCAAGAAAGATTCCTGGATGAACATGACCCTGACTGCCCATGTCTTAAATCTGGCTAACAGGCCCCAAGGCGTCGACTGCTCGTAGCGGCCTCAGCGCGACACATAGTTGCCGGGCCATTCACCCTCTGCTGGGCGCCTGACCTGCTTGACGGGAACCCAGCATGAGGTGTGGCTGATGTTGTCGTCCGACCACGTGACGGAAACTTCCTCAGTAGGCCAGTGGCCAGCGTAGCCGTGCCCCTCCACCGTCCCACCGTCAGGCAGCTGAAGCACGGCGATCAGCTTGGGCTCCTGGCCGTAGCTAAAGCGGTGCACCGGCCTGTCGCCGAGCACGGGGACGATCGACTCGTACGTGTAGTCGGCGCCGTCCTGCCGCCAGCTGATCGTGTTGGTTTTCACGGGTCCATCGTATGGCTACCGGACAGCGCGCATGGAGACGAGAAGCACATCGACCATCGTCTCTTCGTCGTTGGATTCCAGCCCCAGATGGGGCCTCAACGCTATCGATTCCCCAGTATCAAGTCTCACTACAATGAGCCCATGACAGCCACAACTCTCCCAGCGGCAAGTTCTGGGCCAAAGTGTTATCAAAGTGTTTGTTTCGGGGATTCAAAGACCTTCAAGCCCGTGAAATCTGTGGAGCTAAGGGGATTCGAACCCCTGACCTCTTCGATGCGAACGAAGCGCTCTACCAACTGAGCTATAACCCCGGGGGCGCTGCCTCTGGGAGGAACCGCAACGCCGGTTTCCCTAGGCTACAAATTTTCCGGCCGGTTTGCCAGCCAGGCCTCGAATGTCTCCCTGCCATAGGGCTCCCCGGGGGCGAGATTGCTGCCCGCGCGCAGGAACCGTCCCATCGCGCCAGGCAGCGGGAGCGCTACCAGCAGTCCCTTTGAGCCTGTGGTCCGCTTCCACGTGCGCGCCATCGCCGCCATGTCCGTGACCTCGGGGCCGCCGATCGTCCGCAGCCGGTGGCTCTCTCCGGAGGGCGGCTCGAGTGCCGCTTCCAGCAGCGCCGCGGCGACGTCGCCGGGTCCGATCGTTTGGAACCGTGCGCCGCGGATCACCGGAACCAGGCCCACGCGGGACCCCGCGGCGAAGATCCGGGCCAGCAGGCTGTGGAACTGCGTGGCGCGCACCGCCACGGTCTCCAGCTCCGAAGCCAAATACGCGCGCTCCTTCTCCGCCTTCGACCGGTAGTAGCCGTAAGTGCTTTGGTCGCAGTTCACAATGGACAGCAGGACCGCCTTCGGGACGCCGGCTTCCAGCGCCGCACCGAGCAGAATCGCGCCGCCGGCGGCAAATTGCCGGAGCGCCTTGCCGGTTTGCCCCTCAAGGCAGTCGATGACGACGTCGGCGCCCGCCAGGGCTTCCGGCAGGCCTGCGCCGGTGGTGACGTCCCCGCGGAAGTAGGTGGCGTTGTCGTGCTGCCCGCCGGCACCGTCCTCCGGAGGGTTCCGGCTGAGGACTGCGACGGCGTGCCCCCGGCTCAGGGCCTGGCGCACAACTTCCCGGCCAACCTGGCCGGTACCCCCGGCAACGCAGATGCGGCTCATGCTTCGCGGCTGCATTCGGCCGTGAACACAAGGCTATGCGCGGCGGCGCTGCAGGACGTCGTCGAGGTTGCTCAACGCGCTCTGCGCCTTGCCCTGCGGCCGGGCCTGCCCGGCGTTCGGCGAGGCGACGGCCGGCGCTGCGGCGTTGCCCTGTTTGAGCGAGGGCTTGCCGGCGGCCTTCGGTGCCTCCGGAAGGTCGAGGGGCTGGGGGGCGGGCCGATCCGCCTTCGCGGCCTCGACATAGGTGGGCTTAGGTACTTCGACGGGCTCCCAGGGGGCGGACTCGTCAGTGGTCGGAGCGGCAGCTTCCTGCGTCGTGGAAGCCTGGCCGCTGTTGTCACCCGCTGCGAGGGCAACCGCCAGGGCAGCCTCACGCAGTTCGACGGCGGTCAGCCGTTTGGGCTGGGGGTCTGCAGCTTCGGCATCGAAGAGGGTGCTTTCGCGAAGCGCGGCCGTTTCCTCCTCTGCCTGCCCTGCCTCTGGAACGGCCGGCTGAACGGCGCGGTCCGGACGCGTCGCAGGTGCACCCATGGCTGCAGAGAAGGCCGCGTTGACTTTCCTGCGGCGGTCGCGCACGGCGAGCCTGCGAAGAAGAACGACGGCGGCCACACCCGCCAGAAATGACACGGGCGGAAGCCAGCCGCTTGCCAGTCCAAAGATCGCCAACGCACCGGATATGAGGGCAGTGGCGAACAGCAGGAGCCCGGCCAGTGCGATGGCAGCACGCCCATAGCGGATGCGGAAGGCGCCGCCGGTATTGGCGGCAGGCTTGCCGCCGGGCTTGACCGGCGTGAAGCGTGCTCCGGATTCGCTGCTCTTCCTGGTGTCCATGGGATTCTCCTGCTGGACGGTCATGTGAAGGACCGTTCCGGCTTGCGGGTTTGCAGTTTCGTGGTCAACGCTCTCCGCCATCAAATCGCCGGCCGCCTGAAACTGGTGGCGGCCGTTTCGGAGCACGTAGGGGGCAACCCATACAATCCAGAGCGCAACAGCGACCACAAGGATGACTGAGCTGCTAAGAGGGAAGTCCACACACAAAACCGTATGAGCAATCGGCAAGCTGTTGTGGCATTCGTCTCGGTGTGTCGCCCCCTGCCTCTCAAATCATTGGACTTAAGGCCGGTTATTCCCCGGCGGTCCCTTGTCAGGCCGGCCTCGAACGCAGCCACCTGTTCAGAAGTCCCTCCGGTACTTCCTCGGATGTCAGGGCAAAAGTCCTGTGGTCCGCCCACTCCCCGTTAATGTGCAGGAACCGCGGCCGGTACCCCTCATCGCGGAAACCGAGCTTCTCCACGACGCGCAGGCTGGGCCGGTTTTCCGGCCGGATGTTGATTTCCATGCGGTGCAGGCCCAGGGTCCGGAAACAATGGTCGGTGGCCATGGCGACTGCGGTGGGTGCGATGCCCTGCCCCGCCCGCGCTTCATCCACCCAGTAGCCCAGGGTTGCCATCATGGCCGAGCCCCAGACGATGGAGGACACCGTCAGCTGGCCCACGATGACGGGATCACGGAACCCCGGTGTCCATGCGGTGATCAGGAAAGGCAGCGCCGTGCCCTGGGCTGCCTGGGCGTTCAGCGACCGCACCATTTGGCGGTAGTCCGGAAGTGCGCCGCCCGGGGCGGGGTTGGACGCTTCCCAGGGGGCCAGCCACTCGCTGTTGCGTGAACGGACCGCAGTCCATTCCTTGCGGTCCCGGTATCGGATGGGGCGCAGGACGATGTCGCCGCACTCCAGCGTGACCGGCCAGATGTGGCTGACCCTCATGGGGAACTAGTGGGTCAGGCCGGCAGCGAACTTTGGCAGCCAGTCGCGCAGGCCGGGTCCCAGGTCGTCGCTGTCGACGGCCAGCTGGACACACGCCTTGAGGTAGCTGAGCTTGTCGCCTGTGTCGTAGCGCCGGCCGCGGAAGACCACGCCGAACACGCCGCCGCCTTCGCCGTCCCTGCTGGCGAGTTCCTGCAGCGCGTCGGTCAGCTGGATCTCTCCGCCACGGCCCGGTTCGGTCCGTTCCAGCACATCGAAGACGGCGGGGTGGAGGACGTAGCGCCCGATGACCGCCAGATTGGAGGGAGCCTCCCCGACGTCCGGCTTTTCCACGAGCTTGTTGATCTTGACGAAGCCTTCGCCTTCGATCTCGGAAATGTCCGCGCAGCCATAGGCGCTGATCTCGGAGGGTTCCACCTCGATGAGGGCCACGACGGAGCCACCGGTCTTCGCCTGGACGTCGATCATGATGCTCAGGAGTTCGTCGCGGGCGTCGATCAGGTCATCGCCAAGCAGCACGGCGAAAGGTTCGTGGCCGACGTGCTGGCGCGCACGCAGCACCGCGTGGCCCAGACCCTTGGGGTCGCCCTGGCGGACGTAATGGATGTCGCCCAGGTTGCTGGCGGCCTGGATGGACTCGAGCTTGGCGGTGTCACCCTTGGCCTCGAGCGTTGCTTCCAGCGCTGGAACCCGGTCGAAGTGGTCCTCGAGGGCGCGCTTGTTTCGCCCTGTAATCATCAGCACGTCGCTCAGGCCCACCTGTACGGCTTCTTCGACGACGTACTGGATGGCCGGCTTATCCACCACCGGCAGCATTTCCTTGGGCATGGCCTTGGTGGCAGGCAGGAACCTGGTGCCGAGTCCCGCTACGGGGATGACGGCCTTGCGGACTGAAGGATTAGTGGAAGTCACTCGACTAATGTAACGGAGGGAACATTCATACCGTAAATGCTTCCGGCAGTGGCCACGCCGGGATTCCGCGCGACAAAGGACGGCGCACCATGTCACCACAGACCCTGCAGTCAAAGGATGAGATCCGCTCCCTGCACCGGAAATTCCGCATGGGCATGCAGCCCGACGCCCTCTCAGCGGCCGCCGCCGGGATCGCCCGTCACGGACTGTCCTGGGCCGCCGCCATCGCGGACGGGGCCCCGGCAACGTTTACCGCATACCTGGGCGTGGCCCACGAACCGCCCACCCTCCCGCTGATAACGGCGCTTCACGGTGCAGGCCACAAAGTGCTGCTGCCGGTCTGCGAGCCGGACCGCGCGCTGAGCTGGGTGTTCTGGGATCCGGAGTGCGAATTTGTCCGCAGCCGGTACGCGCCCATCAAGGAGCCTGCCGGAGAACGCCACGGCCTGGAGGCCATCCGGGAGGTGGCCGGACTGTTCCTGCCGGCGACGGCCGTAGACCTGAGCGGAAACAGGATCGGGCAGGGCGGCGGCTATTACGACAAGTTCCTGGCGGACGCCGAAGCCGCTGGTCTGCAGGCACCCAGGGCCGCGGTCATTTACGACTCCGAGCTCCTGCCTGCTTCGAGCATTCCTGTTGAGGGGTTTGACCGTCCCGTCGACGCGGTGCTCACACCCTCGGGCCTGGTCCGCCTGACATGATGCAACGCGCGGGCAAGATGATAGAATTGGCACTCAGGCCCTGCGACTGCTAATGGAGCTGTTTCCGGCACGGAGATCCCGCAAGGAATTCCGCGTCATGGCACCTTGGCAGCACGGGACCTGTCGTTTGTCCAAGAGGAGGATCTTCAGTGCCCACGTATGCCTATGCCTGCAAGGATTGCAGCCATGCCTTTGACATCGTGCAGTCATTCACTGACAGCACTCTGACGTCCTGCCCCGAATGTGAGGGAACCCTGCGCAAGAAGTTCAACAGCGTGGGCGTGGTCTTCAAGGGCTCTGGTTTTTACCGCACGGATTCACGGGACACGAAGGGCAGCTCAGTCTCGCCCACGCCTGCCGCCTCTTCACCGGCGCCGGCTGCGCCTGCCGCCGCACCTGCTGCTGCCGCGAGCTAACCGGCACCGTCCACTCCCGCGACTGTCCGTCCCACGGCGGTAATCCACATACGGGCGCTTGCCCGGGACGCTTTCCACATAGCGCAGGCGTGCACTGCCCCCCGGGGCCGAGGTTCCATAGCGTGGCTGCATGCCAGCTCTCGGACTGCCTCCCGCCAGACCCTCCCGCCCCGCCGCCCGGACGCGCCGCAGCACCACGGCGCCCGGATCTTCCGAACGCCGCCGCCCCAGCCACCTGCAGGGCTGGCTGAACCGCAACCGGCGGCTTGCCGTGGCGCTGCTGCTGTGTGCCGCGGCCGGCATCACGGTCCATCAGCTGACGCCGGCCCCCGCGCACACACTCCCGGCCCTGGCCGCGGCACGTGACTTGCCGGCCGGGGCCACACTGGGCGGCAGCGACCTGGCTGCCGTGGACGTTCCGCCCTTCCTGCTCGCCGCCGGCACGTTCACCGACGCTGCGCAACTCAGCGGCCAGCAACTGGCTGCACCGCTGCGGAAGGGCCAGCTGGTCTCCGAGGCCCAGCTCGTGGGACCTGGCTTGCTCACTGGTTCGCCCCCGGGCTCAGCCGCCGTCCCGCTGCGCATGGCGGACCCCTCCTCCATCCAGCTCGTCTCCCCCGGGCAACTCGTGGACATCGTCCTGACCGGCGGGGCGGGCTTCGAACAGCAGTCCCTGTCCAAGGTCCTGGCCAAGGCGGTGCCGGTGCTCTGGACCTCTGCGCGGGAGGGGCAGGGCGGCCAGTGGCTTGGTACCGGGGATTCCGACGGCCTGATGGTGGTGGCTGCCACTCCGGCGCAGGCAAGCGCGCTGGCCGGAGCGTCAACCCAGGGGAAGCTCTTCTTCGTCCTCGTGGGCTCCACGCGCCGGTGATCCTGCCGGGTGCGGCGGCTAACCCCAGTGCGGAGGCTTTTGTTCCTTGAGCCAGGCGTCGTGGTCGTTATCGGATTCTGCGTCGCCCCAGGCCCGGGGGTCGTCCTCGGCGGCCTTGTTGGGCACCACGCCGCCCGATTTCAGCGGACCTGCGGTCTTGGCCGGGTCCGGAGTCTTGGCCGGCGGGGCAGAAGCCGCGGGGCCCGTGCGGGACTCACGGTCTGCTGCTTCGTGGCTCACTGCGCGTTTTCCTTCCTGTCCGGTATACCGCCATCGTATTCGTTCTCGCCGTCGAGGCTTCCGTCGGACTCGTCACGGCGCTGCCGGTGGTCCTGGTCTTCCAACAGGACCTGGTCCTCCAATGCCTGGTCCTCCAATGCCTGGTCCTCCAGTGCCTGGAACTCCTGCACCTCGTCCTCGCGCCCCTGGAACTCCTGGCCCTGGAACTCCTGGGCCTGGCCGTTCTGGACCTGGCCGTCCTCGTCTGCCGCCGGCCCGTAGGAGTCGTCACCCAGGCCCGTGACGTCCTCGTCGAAGAAGCCCGGTGAGGCCACGGCCCGGGCCGGGCGCACCGGCTTCTCAAGTCCGAGGTAGCCGCCGATCCGGTCGGCGCAGGCCGAAGGATCCGTGAACACCTCGATCGTCCACAGCGGCATATAGCGCCAGCCCAGGCGCTCGAGAAGCTGCGGGCGGAGCCTGCTGCGTTCGCGGACCGTCATCTGGCGGTACTGTTCGGTTCCGTCGGACTCAATGGCCACCGGCCGCGGAATCTCGGCCTCATCCTGGCCCATCGTCCTCAAGGGGTCGGCTGCTGCCACGACGTCAATGACGCCGTCATACTGGTGCCAGACGCGTGCCCCGCGGGCCCGGAGCCGTTCCCCCAGGTCGGCCACGAGGGGATCCGCACCCAGCGCCTGCTCGCTTGCCGCCGCCCGGGAAGCCGGCGTGCCGAGGTCTGTGTTGCCGGAAATCTCGCGGTCCAGCAGCTCGTACAGGTCCACCGCACCATGGGCCAGACGGGTCCTGTCCAGGTCTTCCGGCTTGAAGCACGTCAGAACATGCAGCGACTGCCGGGCACGGGTCATGGCCAGGGCGAACTTGGCGCGGCCGCCCTCGGCGGAAAGCGGACCGAAGTTGTGCAGGGCCCGTCCATGGGGCGTCCTGCCATAGCCGGGAGAGAAAATGACGTGGTCGCGGACCAGCCCCTGGGCACGTTCCAGATCCACCACGCGGAACGATTCCTCGCCGGCCGTGAAGAATCCCGAAAGCATCGGATAGTTGGGAAGCTGCAGGCGGATGGCCTCGCCGATCCGCGCGGCATGCCGCAGGCTGGCCGTGACCACAGCCAGGGACGTGCGCGGGCGGAGGCGGGCGTGCTCGAACACCAGCTCCACGACGCGGTTGACCTCGGCCACCACCGATTCCACGCCCTCGTCGTCGGCGCTGGGCAGTCCGGTGCCGTCTGGCAGGTACTCCACCAGCAGGGCACGGTCCAGGCCCGTCGCGGACTGGCCCTCGGGCAGCCGGCGGAGGCCGCCGTCGTAAAAGCCCTTGCTCAGCTGCAGCACCAGGTCTTCGTCCACGGCGCGGTAGACGGAATGCAGCCGCCACGTCGGAAGGACGCCCGCCAGGGCACTGAAGGCGCTCTCCACGCTCTGGTGCGTCGGTTCACCGGCGGCAAGCCGTTCCACCGCCACCGTGAAGGTGCGGGGGCTGGCGATCTTGTCATCACCGAAGGCAATGACCTGTTTGGCGCGGGCCACGGCAGGCAGGACCGCCTGGAGCGACGTCGCCTCGGCGTCGAGAATCACCACGGCGTCGAACTTCTGCTCGGCCGGGAGGAGCCCGGTCATGAGGTACGGGCTCACGGACCAGACCGGCACCAGCATCGGGACCAGCGCGGGAGCCTGGGCTGTCAGCGCCGCAAGGGTGACCCGCCCGTCCTTGAGCAGGCTGCGGAGGAGGTCCGCCTGGCGCGGGTTCGCCGCGATCCCTTCGCGCCAGCGCTCGGCCAGCTGCCACCGCAGACGGCCGGCGCCGCTGGCAATGTGGGCGTTGTCTGCGAGCCGGTACTCGGCTTCGAGCTGGCGCAGGGCGTCGCCGTCGGACATCGCGAGGTAGTCGTCTCCGCTGATCATCGCTTCGAGCGCGGACTGCCACCAGGCCAGGTCGAGCTCGGCGGCGACAGACTCGGCCGGAACCTCCCGCTCGGACAGGTCCGCGAGCAGCTCGCCCAGGCCATGCTCGCGCATGTTCTCGATGAGGAGCGTGCGCTCCGGAAGCGTCTTGAGCGTCTGGGAGTCGGCCACGAGCCGCTCCAGCCGCTCCATCAGGTCCGGATAGGCGGTCTTTTCGAGTGCGCCGCCGGCCGCTGTGTGCCGTAGCGCGTCCCCGAGCTGCTTGAGTTCCCGGGCGAGCCCGCGGTACATGATGCTGATCTCGGCCAGGCCGGACGGCACCGCGGGATGCCGCTGCGTCGTGGCATAGTCCGACCACAGCGCACGCTGCTCCTGGACCAGCACCAGCGAGCTGTGAAGGTCGGAGATGTGCACACCCGGGCGAACGTATTCCTTGGCCACCCGCCGCAGGCGCGACCGCTGCATGGAGGGCATGTCGACGCCGCGTTCCCGGCGCCAGGCCGAGGACGCGGTGGCCGAGATGAGGTCATGGACGGGCCGGTCGAAGATGTCCGGGGTGAACTTGTCCAGGCTCTCCCGGACGGCCACGAGCAGCCGGAGCTGGGAGCCCCACTCGGCAAAGTTCATGCCGAGCCGGATCTCGGCGTGGTCCGCGACGTCCTTCATGCGGCCGTGCAGCACCGGCAGTTTCTTCTCCACCGAGCGCGCCAGGTCCTGCGCCTCCTCGGTCTCCTTGCGCGTCACGAGGCGGGCGCCGTGCCAGGGGCTCGACGTCGAGGCCTTGCTGAAGCTGCCGAGTTCCGCCGCGCGCTTCAGCCTGCCGGCGAGTTCGTCGCGGTCGCGGATGTTGTCCAGCACGCTGCGCTTCAGACGGACGGTGGTGGCCGGCGCGGGCTGGATGGACGTCAGCTCCGCGAGGGACTGCATCGCCTGGTAGGGCGAGCACCCCCACCGCTCACGGACGTTGTGGAGTGAGGCCACGTGGTCCATCAAGGCGTGGCGGTGCTCCGTAAGGGTCCGGTGCAGGGTGCCCAGGCGCGGCTCGGCCGACTTCTCGTTCCGCACGATGGCCCGGACCAGCTGCCCCTTGAGTTGCTGGGGCGTTGCGCTGCCTGAGAGCTGGAACAGGATGGACTCCAGTCCCAGGCCTTCGAACTTCGCCGCCACCTCGTTGAGGCTGGCGCGCCGGTCCCCCACCACGAGGACGGTTTTGCCTTCGTCCACCAGCGCGCCGATGGTATTGATGGCGGTCTGGGTCTGGCCGGTCCCGGGCGGGCTGCTGACAAGCAGCGACTCCCCTGCCCGCACGGCGTCGATCACGTACTGCTGGTCCGCGTCGGCGTCGAGGAGCAGCAGTTCGTCGGCGGGATTCCGCTCGTCCACGCTCGGGAAGCGCCCGGGTTCCAGGGCCGGGACGTCCTTCACTTCCCCGGCGGCGGCCCGGGCCAGGGACGCCACGATGGCATTCTGCTCGTTGATCCAGGGGTCGTCCAGGTTGCCTGCGAGGTCGGCGAACGTGGACACCAGCAGGTTGTGCTCCACCTCCGCGCCGTGGATGGGCTTGACGAGGGTGCTGAGCCTGTCCAGCACCGGCTGCGGATCGAAGCGGGCCGTGCTGTAGGCCATCCTGGTGACCGCGTTGACGTCGAACACGATGCCGTGGACGGTCTTCAGGTGGCGGATGAGCGCGGGGTTGATGCGGGCCTGCTCCGTGAGCTGAAGTTCGTAGTCGTCCTCCCCGGGCCGAATGGTCAGCGAGATGGCGGTCAGCATGACCGGTGCCGAGACGCGCTGCGGTTTGCCGCCGACGGCGGATGTCCACACCACGGTGCCCGCAGACAGGTACCCGGCCTCGATGCCGCGGTCGTTGGCCAGCTCGAAAATCTTGGAGCGAAGGTTCCGCGATGCACGGGCGGCCACGACGTACTGCTGGTGGTCGCGGATGAGGGTGGACAGCCTGGTGCGGCGTCCTGCCATGAGCTGGGCAAGGCCGGAGGGGTGGGCGTGCGTCAGGTCGATGGAACCCTCAGGGGTTTTCGTGAAGCGCAGCATTGTGTCCGCCCCGGTGACGGGCTTAAGCGCGGACAGCCACTTCTTGAGCTCCTCCGAACCTTCGGGGTCGACCTGACCAACTGACACTGCTGCCTTCTTTTCTGCGCTTGCACGTGACGCCATGGACCATACGGGCATACTTTCGAGCGTAGCCGGAAACGGCCGCCCGTGAGAGACCGCAACACTTGAACGGGCTAAGTTGCGGCGCATTTCACCCGGCGCCAGGTTCGGGAGATGGCCCCGGGGCCTTAAAGCGGAGTGGCCGGCCTCCTGTCGGAGACCGGCCACTTATACCGCTATTCCCACTCGATGGTTCCCGGCGGCTTGCTGGTGACGTCCAGCACCACCCGGTTGACGCCGTCGACTTCGTTCGTGATGCGGTTCGAGATCCGCGCCAGCAGGTCGTACGGCAGGCGGGACCAGTCAGCCGTCATCGCGTCCTCGGAGGAGACGGGGCGGAGCACGATCGGGTGGCCGTAAGTCCGGCCGTCACCCTGGACGCCCACGCTGCGGACGTCCGCGAGCAGCACGACGGGCATCTGCCAGACGTCGTTGTCGAGCCCGGCGGCGGTCAGCTCTGCCCGGGCGATGGCGTCCGCCTTGCGCAGCAGGTCCAGGCGCTCCTTGGTGACCTCGCCGACGATCCGGATTCCTAGGCCGGGGCCGGGGAACGGCTGCCGCCCCACGATCTCGTGCGGCAGGCCGAGCTGGGCGCCGACGGCGCGCACCTCGTCCTTGAACAGGGCACGCAGCGGCTCGACCAGCTCAAACTGCAGGTCCTCCGGCAGGCCGCCCACGTTGTGGTGGCTCTTGATGTTCGCAGCACCCTCGCCGCCGCCTGATTCGACGACGTCCGGGTACAGGGTGCCCTGGACGAGGAACTTGATCTTCTCGCCGTGGGCCGCGGCCTCGGCGATGATGGCCAGTTCCGCCTCTTCGAACGCGCGGATGAATTCGCGGCCGATGATCTTGCGCTTGGTCTCGGGGTCGCTGACTCCGGCCAGCGCGGCCTGGAAGCGCTCCTGCTCGTTGGCGACGTAGAGCTTGACGCCGGTGGCGGCGACGAAGTCGCGCTCGACCTGTTCGGCCTCGCCTTCGCGCAGCAGGCCGTGGTCCACGAAGACACAGGTCAGCTGGTCCCCGACGGCGCGCTGGACCAGCGCGGCGGCGACGGCGGAGTCCACGCCGCCGGACAGGCCGCAGATGACTCGGTCGCTGCCGATCTGCTTGCGGATGCGGTCGACCTGCTCCTCGAGGATGTTGCCCGTGGTCCAGTTCGGTTCCAGCTTGGCGCCCTTGAACAGGAAGTTCTCCAAGACCTGCTGGCCGTAGGCCGAGTGCTTGACCTCGGGGTGCCACTGCACGCCGTACAGGCACTTTTCCTCGTTGGCGAAGGCAGCCACCGGGGCGCCAGCCGTCGTGGCGAGGACATCGAAGCCGTCGGGCGCCTCCTGGACGGAGTCACCGTGGCTCATCCAGGTGTTCTGCACCTCGGGAACACCGGACAGGATGGAGCGTGCACCTCCCACGGCTGTGGCCTCGGTGGAGCCGTACTCGCGCAGCCCGGTCTGGGCCACCTTTCCGCCCAGTGCGTTGGCCATCGCCTGGAAGCCGTAGCAGATGCCGAAGACCGGGACACCCGCCTCAAAGAGGTCGGCGCCGACGCTCGGGGCGCCGTCCGCGTAGACACTGGAGGGTCCGCCGGAAAGGATGATGGCGGCAGGGTTCTTGGCCAGGAGCTGCTCGGTGGTGTAGGTATGCGGAACCACTTCCGAATACACATTCGCTTCCCGGACGCGGCGGGCAATCAGCTGCGCGTACTGGGCACCGTAGTCAACAACCAGCACCGGCTTCTGGGAAGTCTGGGATGCAGTGGGAGTAGTCACCGTCCTAGACTACTTTGCGCCGTTGCCCCGACGCACCTTGAGGGGCCCCGCTGTGACGCACTAAACGTCAACTGCCTAGTAGCGGCTCGCCGCTTCCGGGTTCGCTGCGAGTTCGGCCTCCACCTCGGCGTGGAACTTCTTCTCCACGATGAAGGACAGGAACGGCACCACGCCGCCGAGCGCCAGCAGGATCATCTTGACGAACGGCCAGCGCATCAGCGTCCACAGCCGGAAGTTGGACATGAGGTACACGACGTACATCCAGCCGTGGACGATCAGCACTGCCACGGACAGGTTCACGCCGCCGAGCACGCCCTTGGGTTCGGCGTCGGCAAACCCGAACCCGAACGGCTGGCCGGTCACGGCGTTGGTTCCGCCGGCGAAAAGGTACTGACCAAAGCCGTAGCGTGCCACCAGTTCAGCGCAGAGCAGCAGGAGCATGGCACCGGTGAGGTAGGCCATGACCTTGTAAAACTTCAGGGCAGAGCGGATCTGCGCCTGCGTGCCGCCGAAGCGCCGCTTCTTCGCTCCCGCTGAGTTCGACGGCTGCGGCTGGACGGCAGGCTTGGGTTCAATCATGGCTGTACCTTTTGTTGGATCTCATTTGGTTGGGTGGGTTCCGGTCCGGCATGGCCGCTGTCCTCATGCTCCTCGAGGCTCCGCTGGTAATCGTCCTTGACCAGCCGCCACCAGACGAAGAGGGCAAAACCCGCGAAGACAATCCATTCCACGGAATAGAAAAGGTTGAGCCAGTTGACCTTGGCGGGCGGAGGCTGTGCGCCGATGTTGAGCGGCTCCAGGCCCCCCGCGGCGGCGGCAGCCCCGACGTCGGACGTTCCGGAAATCTCGGTTGTCGCGGAAACAAAGGCCGGGTAGCTGCTGACGTTCCAGACGTTGATGAGCTCGGCCACGGAGACGGCGGAGGCCTGTCCCGGAGCGGGGGCCGTGCCCGGCACCGGCGCCTCGGACGGCAGGAGCCGTCCGGTCAGGCGGATGGTGCCCGACGGCGGATCCTCGGCTTCAGCGGGGTCGGCGACCCACCCGCGCGCCACCGGGATCCAGGTTTTCGGGGAAACTGCCGCGCCCTTGAGCACGGGGGCGCCGTCGACGGCGAAGGCCGACACCACCCAGTAGCCCGTCTTCCCGCTCTTGAGCCGGCCCGGAATGATCACCTGCTTGGCGGCGTCGTAGCTGCCCGTGGCGGTGACCATCTGGTCGGCGACGGAGCCGCGGAAGAATTCCCCGGGCTGCAGCAGCCCCGTGAGGTCCTTGACTTCCTCGGTGGTCGGACTGACCGGCACTTCGGGCTGCGTGGATCGGCCGAACTGCCACTGGCTGAGCAGCACAAAGACACCGGAGACGACGATCGCAAAGACCAGGCCTGCGATCCACCGGGGCTGGAGGGCTGTTTTCCACACCCCTTAACCGTACTTCGTCTCCGTGTAGAACAACGAAACGGCTGGTGGCGGCGGCCTCGACACCAAAGGGCCGGCGCCAAACCGTTAGTGGTCGAAGAAAACCAGGCTCGAGTTGATCAGCTCCGCGATCACTTCGGCGTCGTAGGCCCTGCGCAGCGAGTCCCGGAAGGATTCCTTGGAGAGGGACCGCGCCAGGGTGGCCAGCACTTCCAGGTGGTCGGAGAACGAGCTCGCGGGCGTGGCAATGAGCAGCACCACGTTGGCCGGACCGTCGGTGGCGCCGAAGTCGAGGGCCTTTCCGTATTTGGTAATGCCGACGGCGATGGACGTCCGCGACACGAATTCGCTGCGGGCGTGGGGCAGGCCCACTCCCCCGGGCAGCCCGGTGGCGAGCTGGTGCTCACGGGCGTTGACGTGCTGGAGGAAGCCTTCAAGGTCGGAGATCCGGCCGGCGTCGTAAAGTTTGCGGGCAAGCTGCTTTGACGCATCCAGCTTGTCCGTCGCGTCCATCTCCAGAATCACCATGTCCGGTGTGGTGAGCTCAGCGTCGTAACGGTCCAGTGCTTCCGCCAAGTCGTGTCCCTTCAGTGTGGCGCGGGCCACTTGCGCGGCGAATGGCGATCTCAGCGCAGCGGCACGATGTCCTCTACGCCCAGGCGTGCGGCGTCTGCCGACTCGTCGTCCGGCTGCTGCTGGCTGAGTCTTTCGGCTTCCACCCGCGCGAGGTAGTGCTTGATTTCGCTTTCCCGCTGCGCATCGCTCCAGCCAAGAATTTCTCCCATAAGTTTAGCGACTACCGGGGCGGCGGAAACACCACGGTCCCAGGACTCGATGGAAATGCGGGTCCGTCGGGTCAGCACGTCCTGCACATGCCGGGCACCTTCGTGGCTTGCCGCGTAGACGGCCTCGGCCTGCAGGTAGTCGTCGGCTCCGGGCAGGGGCTCCGCGAGCTCCGGGTTGTCGTGGATGAGTGCCAGCACTTCCGGCGTCATGGCCCCGTACCGGTTGAGCAGGTGCTCCACCCTCGCCACATGGACGCCGGTCTCCTCGGCGGTCCTGTTGCGGCGGTTCCATGCCGCCTTGAATCCGCTGGCGCCCAGGAGCGGGATGGTTTCCGTGCAGCTCGGCGGCACACGTTCGTCCATGCTCCGCGTGGCCTCGTCCACCGCGTCTTTGGCCATGACCCGGTAGGTGGTCCACTTGCCGCCGGCCACCACGACAAGACCGGGCACCGGATGGGCCACCACGTGCTCGCGGGACAGCTTGGCGGTGGAGTCGTTCTCCCCAGCCAGCAGCGGCCTGAGGCCCGCGTAGACACCCTCCACGTCCTCGCGGGTCAGGGGGCGCTTGAGGACGGAATTGACGTGCTCGAGCAGGTAGTCGATGTCCTTGCTGGACGCCGCAGGGTGGGCCTTGTCCAGGTGCCAGTCGGTATCCGTGGTGCCGATGATCCAGTGCCGCCCCCACGGGATGACGAACAGCACGGACTTCTCCGTACGCAGGATGAGTCCGACGGTTGACTGGAAGCGGTCCCGCGGGACCACCAGGTGGATGCCCTTGGAGGCGCGGACCTTGAGCTGGCCGCGCTCCGTGACCATGGCCTGGGTTTCGTCCGTCCAGACGCCGGTGGCGTTAATGACCTGCTTGGCCCGGATCTTGAAGCTGGAGCCGTCTTCGTGGTTGACCACCTTGGCGCCCACCACGCGTTCGCCTTCGCGGAGGAAGTCGACGACGGCCATCTGGTTGACGGCGTGGGCCCCATAGTGGGCGGCGGTGCGGACGAGGTTGGCCACGTACCTGGCGTCGTCCACCTGCCCGTCGTAGTACCGGATGGAGCCCACGAAGGCGTCGTCCTTGAGGCTGGGCGCCGCCCGCAGGGTGCCGCGCCGCGTCAGGTGCTTGTGGAACGGGACGCCGCGCTTGTGGCCGCCGGAGATGGACATGGCGTCGTAGAGGGCAATGCCCGCGCCGATGTATGGCCGCTCGAAGAACGGCTTAGTCAGCGGATAGAGGAACGGCACCGGGCGGGCGAGGTGGGGCGCCAGCTCCGAAAGGAGCAGCCCGCGTTCCTGCAGCGCTTCCTTGACGAGCCCAAAGTCCAGCATCTCCAGGTACCGGAGCCCGCCGTGAATGAGCTTGGAGGAGCGGGACGACGTGCCTGCCGCCCAGTCGTTGGCTTCCACGATGCCAACGCTGAGCCCCCGTGTGACAGCATCGAGCGCCGCGCCGCAGCCGACGATTCCGCCGCCGACGATGAGGATGTCGAGTTCCTTGCCAGGCTGGGTGGTGGCCTTGAGGGCCTCGAGCGAAGCTTCCCGGGCCTCCGGCCCCAAGGCTCCCCTGGACGCGGGCGAACCGCCGGCGAAACTGGTCATGATGCGCCTCCAACCTCATCGAACGTCGTAGTTCACCAGACTACTTGCTACCTCTGCCGATGGGCAGGGCACGGGAGGAGGGCGGAGGCGTCAGTTCCCCGCGTAGGGCGACACGACGACGTCGACCCGCTGGAACTCCTTGAGGTCCGAGTAGCCGGTGGTCGCCATCGAGCGGCGCAGCGCTCCGATCAGGTTCGACGTGCCGTTGGTGTGGTGGCCGGGGCCGAAAAGGACCTCCTCCAGGGGACCTACCGTGCCGACGTTGACGCGGTCGCCGCGGGGCGATTCCAGGTGGTGGGCCTCCTGGCCCCAGTGCCAGCCCTTGCCCGGTGCTTCGTCGGCGCGGGCCAGTGCGGTGCCCAGCATGACGGCGTCGGCGCCCATCGCGATCGCCTTGACGATGTCGCCCGAGGCGCCCATGCCGCCGTCGGCGATAACGTGCACGTACCGGCCGCCGGATTCGTCCATGTAGTCGCGGCGAGCGGCGGTGACGTCGGAAATGGCGGATGCCATCGGCGAGTGGATACCCAGGGCACGGCGCGTGGTCGAGGTGGCGCCGCCGCCGAAGCCGACCAGGACGCCGGCGGCGCCCGTGCGCATGAGGTGCAGGGCCGGGGTGTAGCCCGCGGCACCGCCGACGATGACGGGCACGTCGAGCTCGTAGATGAACTGCTTGAGGTTCAGCGGTTCGTGGTCCTTTGACACATGCTCGGCGGAAACCGTGGTGCCGCGGATGACAAAGATGTCGACGCCGGCCGCCACCACGGTCTTGTAGTGTTCCTGTGTGCGCTGCGGCGTCAGGGATCCGGCGACCGTGACGCCGGCGGCGCGGATTTCAGCCAGCCGGGACGTGATCAGGTCAGGCTGGATGGGTGCCTGGTAGAGCTCCTGCATCTTCCGCGTGACGGCCGGGCTGTTCGTTTCGTCGTCGAGCACAGCGATCTGGTCCAGCACCGACTGCGGGTCCTCGTACCGGGTCCAGAGCCCTTCGAGGTCCAGGACTCCCAAGCCGCCAAGCCGGCCCAAGGCGATTGCCGTCGCGGGCGACATCGCGGAGTCCATCGGCGCGGCGATGACCGGCATGTCGAACTGGTAGGCATCGATCTGCCACGAGACGGAAACGTCCTTGGGGTCACGCGTACGACGGTTGGGGACGATCGCGATGTCATCCAGGGAGTAGGCACGACGCCCACGCTTGCCACGGCCAATCTCAATCTCGTAAGTCACGTGACCACTTTACTTGACCGCTGCGGACTCCCTGGCTCCAGCTGCGATTCGAACATCCTGAAGTAGCGGCCGCGCAGCGCCACGAGCTCCTTGTGCGTGCCCTGCTCCACGAGCCGGCCGTCCTCCAGCATGTAGACGATGTCCGCTTTCTCGATCGTGGCAAGGCGGTGGCTGATGGCAATGATGGTGCTGCTCCGGTCCGCGAAGAGCCGGGTGAAGATGCGGTGCTCGGCCAGTGCGTCAATCGCGGAGGTCGGCTCGTCCATCACCATGAACGAGGCGTTCCGGTAGAAGTTGCGTGCCATGGCCAGCCGCTGCCACTGCCCGCCGGAGAGGCCGCTGCCCTTCCGCCCCCGCGGATCCTCCATCCAGTTGCTGACGTGGTTGTCCAGGCCGTTGGGAAGCTTGTTGATGAAGTCGAGCGCTTCGGCGTCCGAAGCGGCCCGGCGGATCCGGGCATCGTCGCGGGGTGAGTCAACGTCGCCGAAGAAGATGTTCTCCGCTGCGGTGGCAAATTCATACTTCAGGAACTCCTGGCTGAGCACCGCCAGGTGGCGGTGCCACGAGGTGACGTCGACGGCGGCGAGGTCAACGCCGTCGAGCAGCACCTGTCCCGAATCGGGCCGGTAAAGCCCGGCCAGGATCCTGATCAGGGTGGACTTGCCGGCGCCGTTTTCCCCGACGATCGCGATGTGTTGCCCCTCCTTGATCGTCAGGGAGATGCCCTTGATGACCTCCAGTTCGCTGCCCGTGTAGGTGAACCGGATATCGCGCAGTTCAACGGTTCCCGGCGCGGTGAGGAGCGGCGGCGAATGGTCGGAGTGCACCGGCAGCGCCATGAACAGCTCATAGTCCTTGAGGTTGGCGAGGTCCTCGTCGATGGAGCTCAGCGAGGAGACCAGGCTGTTGGCCGTGGACAGCGCACGGCTGACGATCTGCTGCACGTAAAGGAACTGCCCCACCGGCTGGGCCCGCGCGATGATCTGGCCGACCACCCAGATCAGGGACACCACCTCCGCGCCGTACTGCAGGGCGTCCGCTGCCAGCTGCTTCGGGATGTAGCGCTTCTGGAAATCCAGCCGCCTCTTCTCGTCGGCGTCCCGGAGCCGGGAGCGCAGCTCCATGAGGTAGCCCACGATCCCGTACAGCCGCATTTCGGCGATGTGCTGCGGGCGCAGGAGGTTGGTTTCGATCATCCTGCGCTGGCGGCGGGAATCCACCTGCGTGTTCCAGTGCGCAATCTGTTCGCGGGAGAGTTTGAACTGCAGGTAGACGCTGGGCACGATGGCGACCAAGACGATCACGGCGATCCACCAGCTGACCAGCAGGAGGGCGCCGACGGCCAGGATTACCGAGACCAGCTGTGTGAAGATCGCGGCAATCCGGTCCAGGACCCGGGCATACGAATCCGAGAACCTCTTGGCGCGGTCGTAGAGGTCCACGGTTTCTTTGTCGTCGTAGCGCCAGAATTCCAGGGCGAGGAAGCGCTCATACATGAGGTCGCCCACGATCGCGCCCACTTTGAAACTCATCAGTTGCTGGATGTAGCGGTCCACGCTGCTGAAGCCGCCCCAAAACAGGCCCAGGGCCGCCGTGATGATCACATACACGACGGCCTGCTGGCCTGCGGCGGCGTCGCCGGAATACGCCGCGGCCAAAGCGGTGGTGGTGAGGGCTGCGAAGTACGTTGTGACAAGCGGCAGCGTCGCGGAAATCAGCGAGCCCGCGACTTTCATCACGACAGCGGCGGGCGAGGCCCGGAAACTGACACGCAGCACCTGCGCCACCGCGCGGGCGTACGGCCTCACAGCAAGCTTGCGCCGGGCGTCCCGTTTGGGGTTCAGCTCGGGGGGATGGCGTGGTGCGGACATGGCATCAGCCTAGTCCGGCAGCCCCGGTGATTGAGCTTGCCGAAATCCAGGTTTCGACAGGCTCAACCACCGGCCGGTTTCGACAGGCTCAACCGCAGGCAGGGATCAGCGCGAGCCGTAGTTCGGTGCCTCGACGGTCATCTGGATGTCGTGCGGGTGGGATTCCTTCAGCCCTGCCGGCGTGATCCGGACGAACTTGCCGCGGGCCTTCAGTTCCGGAATGGTCGGGGAGCCCACGTAGAACATGGTCTGGCGGAGCCCGCCCACCAGCTGGTAGGCGACGGAGGCCAGGGGCCCGCGGTAGGCCACGCGGCCTTCGATGCCCTCGGGGATGAGCTTGTCGTCACCGGAGACGTCAGCCTGGAAGTAGCGGTCCTTGGAGTACGACGTGTTCTTGCCGCGGGACTGCATGGCGCCCAGCGAGCCCATGCCGCGGTAGCTCTTGAACTGCTTGCCGTTGACGAAGATCAGCTCGCCCGGAGACTCGTCGCAGCCTGCCAGCAAGGATCCGAGCATCACGGTGTCGGCACCGGCGACCAGCGCCTTGCCGATGTCGCCCGAATACTGCAGGCCGCCGTCGGCGATCAGCGGAACGCCGGCCGGGATGGCCGCCTTGGCGGACTCGTAGATCGCGGTGATCTGGGGCACGCCCACACCGGCCACCACACGGGTGGTGCAGATGGAGCCCGGGCCAACGCCCACCTTGATGCCGTCGGCTCCGGCGTCGATGAGCGCCTGGGCGCCTTCCCGGGTGGCGGCCTGGCCGCCGATGATGTCCACGTGCGCCGCGACCGGGTCTGACTTGAGGCGGCGGATCATGTCCAGCACGCCCTGGGAGTGGCCGTTGGCAGTGTCGACGAAAAGGGCGTCCACGCCGGCGTCGACGAGCTTCATGGCGCGTTCCCAGCCGTCACCGAAGAAGCCGATGGCCGCACCGACGCGCAGCCGGCCTTCGTCGTCCTTCGTGGCCAGCGGGTACTGCTCGGCTTTGGTGAAGTCCTTGGTGGTGATGAGGCCCTTGAGCCGGCCCTGCTCGTCAACGAGCGGCAGCTTCTCGATCTTGTTGGTGGCCAGCTTGTGCGAAGCCTCATCGCGGCTGATCCCCACGTGGCCGGTGACCAGCGGCATCTTCGTCATGACGTCGCTGACCAGGCGGATTGGGAAGTCCGATTCGGGCACGAAGCGGGTGTCGCGGTTGGTGACAATGCCGAGAAGGCGGTTGCCGTCGTCGACCACCGGCAGGCCGGAAACGCGGTACTGGGAGCAGAGCTCGTCGAGCTCCTGCAGCGTGGCCTCGGGGCGGATGGTCAGCGGGTTGGTGATCATGCCCGACTCGCTGCGCTTGACGCGGTCCACCTGGTCGGCCTGGTCGTCGATGGACAGGTTGCGGTGCACCACGCCCAGGCCGCCCTGGCGGGCCATGGCGATGGCCATGCGGGACTCCGTGACAGTGTCCATCGCGGCTGACAATAGCGGGGTCTCCACCGTAATCCGCTTGGAGATCCGCGATGACGTGTCGGCGTCGGACGGGATGACGTCGGTGTGGCCGGGAAGCAGCAGGACGTCGTCGTAGGTCAGGCCGATGAAACCGAACGGATCGTGTTCGGGCTGGGTCATGAGTGCGCCTCTTACCTTGGTTGTGGGGTCACGGGTAGGGGTTGCAGCCGATGACCAGCCCGTCATTACGGGACTGGCCTGTGCAGAAGTATTGAATAAATTCTAGAACCTCCGCGGCGATCCCCATATTCCGGAACGGCTTTGTGAGCAATGGCACGCGGCGGCCGACGCCGGTGGCACACGCCGGTGGCACCGAGCCGGCTATTTCCAGCCGGTCGCGGCGAGCAGCCGCTTCTCAAACATCGGGATCATGGACTGCACGTACGTCTTGGTGAGGTGGTTGTCATCCTTGTAGACGTAGACGTTGCCGACCACCGCGGGGCACGTTCCGTCGGCGCAGATGAAGTCGCTCATGTCCATCAGGTGAAGCCCGTCCACCTTGCCCCGGTAGGCGTCCAGCGGTGACGACGCCGCGAGGGATTCGGCGAGCGGGGGGTTGCACTCCGCCGATTCGGCGCCGAACTTCTGGACGCATTCCGGCATGTTGATGGCGAAGCGGGGGTTGTCCCGGATGCCCACCACGTCCATCCCGGCGTCCGTGAAGGGCTTGATGCCGTCCACGTAGCCGGGCACGTCGGTTTCGAAGGGCGCCTCCTTGTGGGTCAGCGACGCCACCGTGAACACGGCGTCCGGCTTGTGTTCCATCACGTAGGCGGCGCTGGCCCGGTTGAACGCGTTGCACTCGGCATCCCGCTCCGGCGATTCCGCGCCGAACCGGCAGTTGCCCTTCAGCAGGGTGACCACTTCCCAGCCGTGGTCCCGCGCGATCGGTCCCAGAGCGGCCATGTACTGCTGGGCGTGGGAATCCCCCAGCACCACGATCCGCTTCTTCACATGCTCCGGCCTGCTGTTCTGAAGGCAGCCAGAAAGGAGCGGGTCGGTGGGGACGTTGCCGTCCGTGCACAGGCCGTCGATGTCGGCCCATTCGTTTTTCATGGCCGCGGGGGCCGGAATGACCGTGGCCTCCGGGGTGGGTTTGCCGGCATTTTCGGGCGCCAGGGCGGCCGCACCCGGCGTCAGTTCGCGCGGTTGCGCGGCGGCAGCAGCCTCCTCTGCCGTCAGCCTGGTCTGCCAGACGGCCACGGGGCCGGCCAGCAGGGCGCCGCAGGCAACGATGACGACGGCGGTCCGCCAGGCCCGCAGCTGCGGCCAGTGCCACTCCCGCAGCGGCTTTTCCACGAAGCGGGTGGTGAGCACGGCAAGGACCACGGACGCAGCCACGATGGCCAGGCCCTGCACGAGGTTGGGCTTCTCGATTCCGGTTCCTGCAAGGGCCAGGACGAGGATGGGCCAGTGCCAGAGGTAGAGCGCGTAGGAGTTGTCGCCGAGGGCAACCAGCGGCCTGGAGCTCAGGACCCGGTCCACGCCGAACCGGCTGCCGCTTTGCCCCGCGATGATGATGGCCGCGGCGGCCAGCGTGGGCCACAGTGCGATGAAGCCGGGAAAGGACCGGTCCACGGTCAGGACCAGGCCGCAGGAGATCATGGCCGCCAGCCCGGCCCAGCCCAGGATCACGCGCACCGTCTTGCCGGGCTTCAGGTACGGCAGGGACAGCGCCAGCAGCGATCCCAGTGCGAATTCCCAGAGCCGGGTCCGGGTATCGAAGTAGGCGTAGGCCTGGTTCGTGGCCGTCTGCTCGATGGAGAAGACGAGGGAGGCGATGAAGAGGCCGGTGAAGGCCACCAGCAGCACCAGCCGGTAACTGATTTCCCGGCGGCGCCGGAGCAGCCGCAACACGAGGGCGGCCCCGGCGAAGATGAGCGGCCACAGAATGAACACCTGGCCTTGGATGGACAGGGACCAGAAGTGCTGCAGCGGACTGGCGCCCGCGTGGTCCTGGGCGTAGTAGTCCACCGCGGTGTCCGCGAGCAGCCAGTTCTGCCGGTAGAGCAGCGACGCCCAGGCCTCGTTGAGGACGTCCGGCCAGCGGCTCTGCGGGATGACCAGCCAGGTGCCCGCCAGGACTCCGAGAATTACGACGACGGCGGCCGGAATCAGCCGTTTGAAGAGGTGCAGCCAGTGGCTCACCAGGCGCAGCGGCCTGCCGTTTTCCACTTTGCGGACAAAGGACAGCGTGAGCAGGAACGCGGAGATCAGCAGGAAGATGTCCACGCCGCCGGAGACGCGTCCCAGCCAGACATGGTAGGTGACCACCATAAGCACGGCGAGGGCCCGGAGCCCCTGGACCTCGGGACGGTAACCCTGTTTGGCCTTGACCTGGGCGGACCGCGTAACCTCACCGGCATGATGGCGTGAGCCGCTGCCCCGCTGGCCCGTCGTTCTCGCTACTGGCACAAACATCCCCTCAAGACCGGCGGCACAAAACATCCATGTTACCGTTTCGTGATCTTCAGGGCCAAACCGGCACGCCTGTGTGGACATGCAAAAAGGGCGGCCCAGCAAGCGCTGGACCGCCCCTTCAGGACGTGCAGGATGGCTGCAGCCTAGTGGCTGTGGCCTGCGTGCTCGTCTTCCTCGGCGGGCTTCTCAACAACAAGGGTCTCGGTGGTGAGAACCAGCGCAGCGATGGAGGCCGCGTTGCGCAGGGCAGCACGGGTGACCTTGACGGGGTCGATGACGCCCGCTGCGATCAGGTCCTCGTACTCGCCGGACTTGGCGTTGAAGCCGTTGTTGGTTTCGAGCTCGGCGACCTTGGCGGTGACCACGTAGCCGTCGAATCCGGCGTTCTGGGCAATCCAGCGCAGCGGCTGGACCAGCGCGCGGCGGACGATGCCCACGGCAGCTGCTGCGTCACCCTCGAGGGCGGTAACAGCGGGGTCCTCGTCGAGCGCCTTCAGGGCGTGGATCAGCGCGGAACCGCCGCCGGCCACGATGCCTTCTTCGAGGGCGGCGCGGGTGGAGGACACGGCATCTTCGATGCGGTGCTTCTTTTCCTTCAGCTCAACCTCGGTGGCAGCGCCGACCTTGATCACGCCGATGCCGCCGGCCAGCTTGGCCAGGCGTTCCTGCAGCTTTTCCTTGTCCCAGTCGGAATCGGTGCGGGTCAGCTCGGCACGCAGCTGGGCAACCCGTGCCGCGACGTCCTCGGCCGAACCGGCGCCGTCAACGATGGTTGTGTTGTCCTTGGTGACCGTGATGCGGCGGGCGGTGCCCAGCACTTCCAGGCCAACGGTGTCCAGGCTCAGGCCCAGCTCCGGGGAGACAACCTGCGCACCGGTGAGGGTGGCAATGTCCTGCAGCATGGCCTTGCGGCGGTCACCGAAGCCCGGAGCCTTGACGGCAACGACGTTCAGGGTGCCGCGGATGCGGTTGACGATCAGCGTGGACAGGGCCTCGCCCTCGATGTCCTCGGCAATGATGAACAGCGGCTTGGAGCTCTGCAGCGCCTTTTCCAGCAGCGGCAGGAATTCCTGGACTGCAGAGATCTTGCCCTGGTTGATCAGGATCAGGGCGTCCTCGAGGACGGCCTCCTGGCGCTCCGCGTCGGTGACGAAGTACGGGGACAGGTAGCCCTTGTCGAACTGCATGCCCTCGGTGAGGACCAGCTCGGTCTGCGTCGTGGAGGACTCCTCGATGGTGATCACACCATCCTTGCCGACCTTGCCGAACGCTTCGGCCAGCAGCTCGCCGACCTCGTCGCTCTGCGCGGAGATTGCTGCCACGTTGGCCACCTGGGTGCCCTCGACGGGGCGGGCGTTCTCGAGCAGGCGGGCTGCAACGGCTTCAACGGAAACCTCGATGCCGCGCTTGATCTGGCCCGGAGCGGCACCTGCAGCAACGTTGCGCAGGCCTTCCTTGACCAGGGCCTGTGCGAGCACGGTGGCGGTGGTGGTGCCGTCGCCGGCGACGTCGTTGGTCTTGGTGGCTACTTCCTTGGCCAGCTGGGCGCCAAGGTTTTCGTAGGGGTCGTCCAGTTCCACTTCACGGGCGATGGTGACGCCGTCGTTGGTGATGGTGGGGGCGCCCCACTTCTTGTCCAGCACGACGTTGCGGCCGCGGGGACCAAGCGTCACCTTGACCGTGTTGGCGAGCTTGTCGATGCCGGCTTCAAGAGACCGGCGGGCAGCGTCGTTGAACGCAAGCTGCTTTGCCATGGTTTTGTCCTTTCAAGACAGAAACCCCGCGCTGCCGACCGGCCTGACGTGAATCAGACAAGATCGGCGGCGCGGGGATCCAAAGAGTTACTTAACGACGATCGCCAGAACGTCGCGGGCAGACAGCACGAGGTACTCTTCGCCGCCGGTCTTGACTTCAGTTCCGCCGTACTTGGAGTAGATGACGACGTCGCCGATGGTTACGTCGACCGGAACGCGGTTGCCGTTGTCATCGAAGCGGCCGGGGCCAACTGCAACAACTTCGCCTTCCTGGGGCTTCTCCTGCGCGGAGTCCGGGATAACCAGGCCAGAAGCCGTGGTCTGCTCGGCTTCGAGCGGGCGGACAACAATACGATCCTCAAGAGGCTTAATAGAGACCGACACTCGGACCTCTCCTTTTCGTCAGCAAATTTGTGGACTGGAAAACTGTTGCGCCTCAGCGTGCAAACCGTCGTCGCGGTGCCGGCAGCAGCCAGGCTGGCAGTTCTTCATGTGTTAGCACCCTCCTAGGGAGAGTGCTAACGATGACTCTATGTAAGGGATTAGCACTCGGTCAAGGCGAGTGCCAGAAGTTCATCTCCGGTGAACATTTGCCGGAGCGCCGGTAAGACGGATATCACCGCCCGGTGAGGGCATCAATCACCGCCCGGTGAGGGCATCGAACCCGACGTCCTCACCGCCGTCGTCGTCGCTTTGGGGCGAATTCTTACGCTGGCGGACGAGCACGACGGCGGCCGCGGCGGCCGTCAGCGCCGAGGCGGCCAGGAACACCACGCCTCCGATGCGTACGCCGGAATACAGCTCCCGGATCTGCCGGGCTTCATCGGTTGCGTCGTTGATGTTCTTGCCGCCCACCGAGTAGACGGTGGAGTTGAAGGAGTTCAGCAGGAAGATGACCACGAGCAGCAGGAGGCAGACGATGGCGACAGCCACTCCGGCAATCAGGGCCGGACGCGCGTACCGGGCCAGGTGGGCATACCGGGCGGCGCCGCCAGGGTTGCGGGCAGGGTGATCTGGGCTGGGAGTTGCGCTGGCGTCCATTCAGTCCACCCTATCGGCAAGCGCCCTCCTGGCCCTCCACTAGGCTTGAGGGCATGTCTGACGCACCGCAGGACCAGATCGCCCAGCTCCTCACCGAAGAAGGATGGCAGTTGCTGGCCTCGCTGGGTCCGTACCGCGAGGACCAGTCCTTCACGCTCAATGCACGCCTTCGGAAGCAGGGTCACTCCCCCGCCCTGGTGTCCGCGGTCCTCACCCAGTCCAGGCTGCGCACCAAGGCCGAAGCCAAGTTCGGCGAATTCGCCCGCCAGATGCTGTTCACCCAGGCCGGCCTCGAACAGGCAACCCGGCTTAATGTGGCGGCCAGGCATGCCCAGCGCTTCGCCCAGGCGGGTATCCGCCACGTGGCCGACCTCGGCTGCGGTCTCGGAGCGGATTCCATGGCCCTGGCGTCCCTGGATATCGATGTGACGGCCGTGGAGGTCGACGAAACCACGGCCGCGTGCGCCACCATCAACCTCATTCCGTTTCCGCACGCCACGGTGGTGCATTCGGACGCCACGTCTGTTGCCCTCGGTGACGCCGACGGCGTGTGGCTGGATCCGGCCCGCCGCACCACCTCCACCTCCGGGACCAAGAGGATCTGGGATCCGGAGGCCTTTTCGCCGCCGCTGTCCTTCGTCGAATCGCTCGCGGCCTCCGGGCACGCGGTGGGCGTCAAGATGGGGCCGGGCATGCCGCATGATTCCATCCCTGCCGGCTGCGAGGCCCAGTGGGTTTCGGTGGGCGGCGACGTCACCGAGGTAACGCTCTGGTTCAACGCGGTTGCCCGGCCGGGGATCCGGAGGGCCGCCCTGCTGCTCGGTCCCCAGGGGGCTGCGGAGCTCACCAGCGCGGAGGATTTCGACGGCGGCCCGGTTGCGCCCGTGGGCCCGGTCGAGGGCTACATCTACGAGCCCGACGGCGCCGTGATCCGCGCGGGCCTCGTGGCTGACCTTGCCCTGCAGCTGGGCGGGCACCTCGTGGACGAGCACATCGCCTACATCTGCGCGCCGGACGCCGTGGACACGCCCTTCGCCCGGGCTTACAAAGTCCTGGAGGTCATGCCCTACAGCGTGAAGGGGCTCAAGGCCTGGGTGAAGGAGAACGGCATCGGCGTGCTGGACATCAAGAAGCGCGGCACGTCCGTCACTCCCGAGGAGCTGCGGAAACAGCTCCTCCCGGCGGGCAAAGGCAGCGGGAAGAAGGCCGGCAAGAAAACAGCCACCCTGGTCCTCACCAGAATCGGTGACGAGCGGGTGGCTGTCTCGGTGGAGCCGGTCTAGCCAGTTCGCTGGACCTGCGGGGCTACTGGGCGCGAACGAACGCCTCGGCGTCCCGCACCTGCTGGTCGGTGGGGCGGATGCCGGTGTACAGCACGAACTGCTCCAGCGCCTGGATGGTGGCCACTTCCGCGCCCGTGATGACCTGCTTGCCGGCCGCCCGGCCGGCCTTGATCAGCGGTGTCTCCGGCGGCAGGGCCACGACGTCGAACACCACCTTCGCGGCGTCGACGGCGGCCAGGGGGAAGGCCAGTGACTCGGCTTCGGCGCCCCCTGCCATGCCAATCGGCGTGACATTGATGATCATGTCGGCCGTGGCATCTCCGAGCTCGGCACGCCACTCAAATCCGTAGAGGTCTGCGCGCGCACGGCCGGAGGCCTCGTTCCGGGCAAGGATGGTGACGTCCTTGAAGCCAGCGTCCCTCAGTGCGGCCGCCGTGGCCTTCGCCATGCCGCCCGCGCCCCTGAGCAGCACGGAGGACCCATTGGGAACGGCGTTGCGTTCCAGCAGCTGCTCGATCGCCGTGTAATCGGTGTTGTAGGCGGTGAGGCGGCCGTCGTCGTTCACGATGGTGTTCACCGAGTCGATGGCCTTCGCTGACGGGTCCATGGCGTCGACGAGGGCGATCACGTCTTCCTTGTAGGGCATGGAGACGGCGCAGCCCCTGATGCCGAGGCCGCGGACGCCGGCGATTGCCTGGGCGAGGTCGGTCGGCGCGAAGGCTTTGTAGATCCAGTTCAGTCCGAGCTGGTCATACAGGTAGTTGTGGAAGCGGGTCCCGTTGTTGCTCGGCCGGGCCGAGAGCGAGATGCACAGGGTCATGTCTTTATTCAGAATCGGCACCCCTCCATTAAAGGGGCATTCGGCCCGGCGGGCGGGACTTTGAAGGAATCACCCGAATGTTGGCCCTCAGCGGGCCTCAGCGGCAGCCGGAGCCCGGGCGGAAAGGCCCGACGGCGGCCGGCAGCTTGCCGGGGGCTGTCGCCTTGCCGGCCAGCACGGCCAGCAGCGCTTTGAAGGCCCCCGGCGTCCGTCCGAATAGTGCCACCTTCGTGGGCGCGGATGAGCGGGCCAGCGGCCAGGGCGCATCGAGGGCCACGGCGATGTCTCCTCCCGCCGGAGCGCCACCGTAGCCGATGAGGCTCACCAGCGGGCCCGCACCGAGCGTGATGCCCGCGTCCCTCGCGGCAGCGGCAAAGTACGCCCGGTCCAGGGCCGTGCCGCCTGACAGGCGGAGGCGGCCCGGCACTAGCGGCCCCCGGCACGGGCCGGAAAGAACGGTCACCGCAGCGGCCGATACCTTGGCCGAAAGGGTCTCCGCACTGCCCGGGGCAGCCCGGTGCTGCCGGGTGTCAGTACGGGCGCGCCAGATCATCATCGTCACTACGCGGCGGGCAGCTTCCTCCAGCCGGGGCAGCGGCAGCTTTCCGGCAGCAACGGCGTTGACGATGGCAGCGTGGGCCGCGTTGACGTCGGCTGGCATCAGCAGGAGGTCCGCGCCGGCGGCAAGTGCCGCCGGGGCCTCGGTGCCCCGGGGATACCGGGCGCTCACGGCCTTCATGTTCAGGGCGTCCGTGACGGCTACTCCTTTGAACCCCATGCCCCGCAGCGCTGCATAGCTTGCTTTGGACAGGGACGCCGGGACGCCCGGTTCAAGGGCGGGGACAGCGATGTGTCCGGTCATGATCATCGGTGAGCCCGCCGCGATGGCAGCCTGGAAGGGCCTCCAGTCCCGGGCCTTGAGCTGCGCCGCCGTGGCGTTCTGGACCGGCAGGTCCTTGTGGGAGTCGACGGTCACGGAACCATGCCCGGGAAAATGCTTGACGGAGGACAGCACCCCGGCCGCCAGCATGCCGCGGGAGAAGCCGACACTCAGGTTTCCGGCCGCCGCAGGGTCGGAGGACATGGAACGGGCGCCGATGGTGGGGTCGGCCGGGCCAAGGGTGGTGTCGGCGGTCGGAGCGAAGTCCACGGTGAACCCGAGGGCGGCGAGTTCCCCGGCCAAGGCCTTGCCCGCATCGGTTGCCAGCGGCACGCTCCGGGCTGCCCCGTAGCTCATGGGCGCCGGCCATCGGGTGAGCGGGGCGCCCAGCCTGGACACCATTCCCCCTTCCTGGTCCACGGCAATCAGGCCGGTCCATGTCCTGCCGCCGGACCGGGAGGCCTCCCCCAGCCTCTTTGTGGCGGCCGCCATGCCGTGGACGTCCACGAGGCCGGCGGCATTGCGGGGGACGTTGTCGCCCATGATGATGGAGCCCGCAAGATGCAGCCGCTCCACGGTGGCCGCCTGGGCTTCGTGGCGCAGGCCTGTGTAGAACGGCAGGAGCACCTGCCCGGCTTTCTCGCTTAGCGTCATGCTCTTCACGGCTGCGGCCGCCGCATCCTGGTCGCGCTGCTGCGGCCCCCACCCCAGGGGCGCAGCGCCCTTCTCGGCCGCAGTCTTCGGCGGGGTTGCCGCCGGCGCCGGGGGCACCGCCGTCGACCGCTGTTGCCTGGGACTGGGGGTTGCCGGCGGACTGGGCGTCGCGGCCGAACCGGACGTCTCCGGTGCAGAGGGCGGCGGCGGGGGCGTACAGGATGCCGACGCGAACAGCACGGCCAGGGCTGCCGCAGCCATGGCGTGCCTGTTCTTGGGTCGGTTATTGGCGGGGTTGGCGGAAGCCGTTGTGTGAAAACTGTCACGCGCTCTATGTAGCCAGGCCATCATCCCGATGGTACCCCTGCACTAGACTTGAAAGACCGTTCACCTGCCAGCCGTTCTGCCAGAAACGGCCAGCACCCGGACAGCAGAACAGCGAGAGGAACGCATGAAGATTGATTTCGCTTCATCCCGGCAATCAACTCTTGGTGTGGAATGGGAGCTCGCGCTGGTTGATGCGCAAACCGGTGAACTGGCCTCCGTGGCGAACCAGGTCCTGCGTGGCGTGGCCGCGAAGCACCCGGAGCTGAACGAGGACGACGAACACCCGCACATCAAGCAGGAACTGCTGCTGAACACGGTGGAGCTTGTCACCGGGATCTGCGAAACCGCCGCCGAGGCGAAGGAGGACCTGAACAGGTCCCTCGCCGCCGTCCGCGAAGTCACGGACCCGATGGGCGTTGAGGTCTTCTCCGCCGGCAGCCACCCCTTCAGCCCTCCGCAGCTGCAGACCGTCACGGACAAGGAACGGTACGCCAAGCTGATTGACCGCACCCAGTGGTGGGGCCGTCAGATGGTGATATATGGCGTCCACGTCCATGTGGGGCTCGACCGGCGGGACAAGGTGCTCCCGGTGCTGGACGGCCTGGTCAACTATTTCCCGCACTTCCAGGCGCTGTCCGCCTCGAGCCCGTTCTGGGGCGGCGAAGACACCGGCTACGCCTCCCAGCGCGCCCTCATGTTCCAGCAGCTGCCCACGGCCGGGTTGCCCTTCCAGTTCCGCACCTGGGAGGAATACGAATCCTACGTCCAGGACATGTTCACCACGGGCGTGATCGACACGCTCTCCGAGATCCGCTGGGACATCCGGCCCGTGCCGAACCTGGGCACCATCGAGATGCGCATCTGTGACGGGCTGGCGACGCTGGAGGAGGTGGGCGCCGTGGCCGCGCTCACCCAGTGCCTGGTCCACGAATTCTCCACCACGCTGGACAACGGCGGCAGCATTCCCACGATGCCGCCGTGGCACGTCCAGGAAAACAAGTGGCGCGCCGCCCGGTACGGGATGGAGGCCATCATCATCCTGGACGCGCAAGGCAACGAGCAATTGGTCACGGACCACGTGCTCGAAACGCTGAACCGGCTCGAGCCCATCGCCGCCAAGCTCGGCTGCCCGGATGAGCTGGCCGACGTCGAGAAAATCATCAGCCGCGGGGCGGGGTACCAGCGCCAGCGCCGTGTGGCCGCCGAAAACGGCGGAAACCTCCAGGCCGTAGTGCTGGACCTGGTGAAGCAGATGCGGAACGGCCCCACAGCTTAGGCCGTATCTACCGGCCCGCCCTCTGCCGCTTCAGCACTGTTCAGCCTCCGAAGTGCCACGCATCGAGCACAACACGGCCACGCGGCGATTCCAGCGTCGCGGTGAGCGGTGCGTTCTGCACAGCCTCGATCGGGCTCGTGTGAACGGCCGGAAGCTTCAGCACGTTGACCGCCTGGGTCGGAACGCCGCGCAGCATCAGGCCCTGCAGCGCCACATCAGTGAGGGGCATGTGGGCACACGGATGTTGCCCTTCGATCAAGCTGGGCAGCGCGCCTGCGCATTCAGTGCGGCCGTCGTCGCGGACTGTGATTCGCCACTTCAACAGTCCGTAAGGCGTGTCGCGTTGCACGGCCAGCAAGGTGCCAGGGTTGAGGGCGAAGTTGGCAAGGTCCCGGCGCAGCATCTCGATCTTGCGCGTACGCGCCACTGCGTGCACCAGCCGAGGTGATTCGCGGACAGCCTCGCGCACCTCGGGGTGGTCGAGCCCGAACCAGCGCGGCCTCCCCGGCGCCGGCGCATCGGGATCGATCGCGATGACCTCGAGGTAGCAGTCGGGGAAGCTCTCGCTGCTGATGGCCATCACCCGGTTGTGAGTACCCATCAACGGGTGCTTGCCGCCACCGGAAGGCTGAACGCCAAACGTTGCCGCGCACCAGGCTGCGCCCTGTTCCAGCGAATCGGCGGCGATGACCAGGTGATCGATAACGGCGTTCACGACTCAACCGTACGCTTGTTCCGTCTCCCGGCTGAGTCCGCTTGCTAGGCCCGGGCAGCCGTCCTGACCGGCTCCGGCGCCGGCGCCGGCGCTGACACGGTGGTCACGGGCATGGACGAATCAGGGGCAAAGGAGATGCCGCTGGGCTCGATCCCCGCCATGACCAGCTGCGCGCCGAGTGCTGCCACCATCGCCCCGTTGTCCGTGCAGAGATCCAGCGGAGGGACGTGCAGCGTGATGCCCGCGGCGGAGCAGCGCTGTTCCGTAAGCTGGCGAAGCCGCGAATTGGCCGCCACGCCGCCTCCCAGCAGGACGTTGGTGATGCCCTGCTCCCGGCACGCAAGGACCGCCTTGGACGTGATGACGTCCACCACGGCCTCCTGGAATGCCGCCGCGATGTCCGCCACGGGGACGGCTTCGCCCTGCGCCTCGAACTGCTCCACGCAACGGGCCACGGCGGTTTTCAACCCGCTGAAGGACCAGTCGTAGCGGTGCGGGCCGGGCTCCTCCGCGGTGCCCATGTACTTGGGCTGGGTGAGTCCCCGCGGGAAGCGGATCGCCTTGGCGTTGCCCTCACGGGCCAGCCGGTCAATGGCCGGACCGCCGGGATAGCCCAGGCCAAGGATCCGTGCCACTTTGTCGTAGGCTTCCCCGGCGGCGTCGTCAATGGTCGAACCGAGCATCTCGACGTCGTCGGTGATGCGCCGGATCCGCAGGATTTCGGTGTGGCCGCCGGAGACCAGCAGCGCGCCAAGGTTCTCGGGCAGGAGGTTCTCGGCTCGTGCATCCAGCAGCCCGACGCCCACGTGGGCCACGAGGTGGTTGATGGCGTACAGCGGCTTCCCCGTGGCCACGGCCAGGGCCTTCGCCGCGCACACGCCCACCATCAGGGCTCCGGCCAGCCCCGGACCGGACGTGACGGCGATGGCGTCGATGTCGTCCAGGGTCACGTCGGCCTCCGTGAGCGCTGCCTGCAGCGTCGGCACGAACGCATCGAGGTGTGCACGGGAGGCAATCTCCGGGATGACGCCGCCAAACCTGACGTGTTCGTCCATCGAGGAGGACACGGTGTTGGTCAGGAGGTCCGTTCCCCGGACGATCCCGACGCCGGTCTCGTCGCAGGATGACTCGATGCCGAGCACAAGCGGCTGGGAACGGTTCATTGCTGGTCTTCCTCCGTGGGTGTGGTCTGGCCGTGCTGCCCGGCGCCGGGTTGTCCCGCGTCCTCTTGCACGATGTCCTGGTGCACCCCGAAGACATCGGCGAGCTCGAGCCGCATGATCAGGGCGTCGACGCCGTCGCGGTAGTACTTGCGCCGGACGTGGATCTGCTCGAATCCGAACCGGCGGTAGAGCTGCTGGGCACGGGGGTTGTCGGCCCGCACCTCCAGCAGCACATCGGCTGCGCCGCGCCGCCGGGCCTCGCTGATGAGTTCCGTGAGCAGCGCGGTTCCGATGCCCCTGCCTTCATACTCGGGGACGACGGCGATGGTCTGGACGTCCGCGACCGGCTCGATGCACATCACGCCCGCGTAGCCGATGATGCCGCCGGGCGCCTCTGCGACGAGGTAGCGGCGGGTCTCGGGCTGCGCCAATTCGCTCACGAACATCTGCAGTGGCCAGGCGTCCACGGGGAAGAGCCGCACTTCGAGCTCATGGACAGCCGGAATGTCGGCCGCCACCATGTCCCGCACCGATATGCCCGGGCCGATCAGCGTGCCCGCTCCGGACAGGCCGCTCACAGGGCGCGCTTCCGGGGACCGGGGACCTGCGCATCGGATTCACGGAGGTAGAGGGGCGTGGAGTCAAGAAGTTCCCCTCCCCCCGCCAGGCGCACCAGGGCGAACTGCCCCAGGTACAGCGCATCCGGCTGCTCCGCGCTGAAGTCCGGGTCGGCCCGCAGGACATCCGCGTAGAGGCCGGCGCCGGCACCGTAGGCGGGGAGGTCGGGAAGATCGGCGGCGAAGCCAACGTGCGGCCCGTCCACGAGCTGGGGAAGCTGGCCCTCCTGCAGCGTGTACCGGGCCCAGTACACCTCTTTGCGCCGGGCGTCGGTCGCCACGAGGAACTCCCGCGGGGCCTCCGTGGACTCAGCCACTTCCAAGGCGACGGCATCCAGGCTCATCAGCCCGTGCAGCGGCTTCCCCCAGGCAAAGGCAAGGGTCCTGGCCGTGGCAATCCCGGAGCGGAGCCCGGTGAACGGCCCCGGCCCGACGCCGACGACGATGGCGTCAATGTCGGCACCCGTGACGTCGGCGTCGGCCAGCAGCTTCTCGATGCCCGGGGCAAGGACCTCGGCGTGGCTGCGCGTGTCTTCGGTGGAGAAGCTGCCCACCACGCCTTCAAGCGCATCGTCGGAAACCAGCGCAGCACTCGCCACGGCGGAGGTATCGATCGCAAGGATAAGCATCAGGGGGTCCCTTCGGATGCCAGGTTCAGGGCCGGCTGGTCAGCCCAGCGCGGGCCGAAGCCGCGGATGATGATGGTGCGGGGCTCGTCGTCGTCCTCGGCATCGAAGTCCAGGACACCATCTGTCTCCAGCGTTCCGCCGACTGCCCCGTTTCCGGTGGAGCGGTGCAGTTCCACCTCAAGACGGCTGTCACTCAGGTGTTCCACGCGGTCGCGCCCCCACTCCACCACGGTGACGGATGAGTCCAGGGTGTTTTCAAGGTCGATGTCATCGATTTCCGACGCCGATCCCAGCCGGTAGGCATCCACGTGGACCAGGTCGGGACCGCCGGGACGCGGGCCGTCGGGAAGGTTGGGATGGATCCTGACGAGCACGAACGTGGGCGAAATGATGCCCTCCCGCACGCCCAGCCCCTCCCCCAGGCCTTGGGTGAACGTCGTCTTGCCGGCGCCCAGTTCGCCGGTGAGGACCAGCAGGTCCCCAGCCCGAAGCACCTCAGCGAGCGCCGCGCCGAGCGCATGGGTCTGCTCCGCCGTCGTGACTGTCAAAGCCTGGACCCAGTGGGGTGCGTCCGTGGCTGCCGGCAGGCTCACGGCGCCGGCGTTTCGTTGATGAACATGCGGGGCACGCGGGGGCTGATCCGCGTGACGATCTCGTAGTTGATGGTGCCGGCGGCGCGTGCCCAGTCGTCGGCGGTGGGGCCGCCGTCGGCACCGTCGCCGAAGAGCTGAGCCTCGGCCCCCAGGACACTGTGGCCGCCCTCGGAGACGTGCCGCGGGCCGAGGTCGATGACCATCTGGTCCATGGCGATCCTGCCCACCACCGGGTAGGTCACGCCCTCCACCCGGACCGGGCCGCCGGTGGCAACGCGGGGAATTCCGTCCGCATAGCCGAGGGGTATGAGTCCCAGCGTGCTGGCGCCCGAGGTGTGGTAGTTGAAGCCATAGGAAACGCCCTGGCCCGACGGGACGTCCTTGCAGTGGGACACCACGGTGCGCAAGGTCATCGCCGGGCGGAGCCCCAGTTCCGCGGACGACTGCCCCTCGAAGGGTGAGAGGCCGTAGATGCCTATGCCCACACGGACGAGGTCAAAGTGGGTGTCCGGCCGGGACAGCGTGGCCGGGGTGTTCGCCAGGTGCCGGACTTCCGGGTCCACCCCGGCGTCCTCGGCGATGGCCAGGACTTCGCGGAAGGCCGCGAGCTGGTCGTCGGTTTCCGGCCGTTCGGGTTCATCGGCCACGGCGAGGTGCGAGAAGATGCCCACCACGCGCAGCAGTCCCTGGTCCTGGTATTCCACGGCTTCGCCCACGAGGCGGTCCCACACGTCCACGGGGGCGCCGTTCCGGCCGAGGCCCGTGTCCACTTTGAGGTGCACGCGCGCGGGCCGCTCCTGCTCCCGGGCAGCGGCCACGATCCGTTCCAGCTCCCATCCCGAGCATCCGATGTCGACGCCGGCGGCCACCGCCGCGCCGAAGTTGCTCTCGGGGGTGTGCAGCCAGGCGAGCAGCGGTGCGTCGATGCCGGCCGCACGGAGGGCCAGCGCCTCGGAAATGTGGGCGACGCCCAGCCAGCTGGCCCCCGCTTCGAGGGCCGCCCGCGCCACCGGAACAGCACCGTGCCCGTACGCGTCCGCTTTGACCACAGCCATGACCTGCGCCGGAGATGCGGCAGCCGCCAGCCTCCGGACGTTGTGGCGGATGGCTTCGAGGTCCACGATGGCGGACCGTTCCTGGGAAGTCCGCTCCTGGGAGGACCGTTCTTGGGAGGTCCGTTCCTGCGAAAGGGGCGGCACCGGCCCTGCTGCCGGGGGGAGGTCACCTGTTGCTGCGGGGTATGTCACCCTAGTGATTCTAGTGCTGGCGTCCGGGGCCGGATAATTCCGGCCGGGCGGTGGGGTGCCGTGCCGGTCGGGTGCCGAACCGGTTAGGCGTCGGACAGATGCGCGATCGTGGCGGCCGCCCGCCTCTGGGCTTCCGGGGGCACGTCCCGAACGATGTCTGACAGGAACGCATAGCGCCGCAGCCACTGGCTGCCGCGGCGTTCCGGCCGGGCGTTGGCCCGTTTCCACCAGTCGGCGATGTCGCCCCAGCCCGGCGCCGCGAGCGAGCCCCCCACTTCCTGCACGGCGAGCGCGGCGCACAGGTTGGCAAAGCGCAGCCTGTCCCCCAGCGGCCACCCTGCCAGGCAGCCGACCACGAACGCCGCGCCAAAGCAGTCCCCGGCCCCGGTGGGGTCGTACGCGGTCACCGGCAGCGACGGCACCCATTCCTCCTCGCCGGTCTCCGAGTCGACGGCCATGGCTCCCTGTTGTCCGAGGGTCACCACGGCCACGGGCACACGGTCCGCCAGCGAGTACAGCGCGGCCCACGGATTCTCCTTGCCGGTGAAGGCCATGGCCTCACGCTGGTTGGGCATGAAGGCATAGAAGTACTGCAGGTTGTCCAGGCGCGTCTGGGACCACTCGCCGCTGGGGTCCCAGCCCACATCGCCGAAGAGTTTCACGCCGTCGGAGTGGGCCGCGAGCGCCCACGGTTCCAGTTCGTGGCCCAGGTCCGCCACCGCCGCCAGCGCGGGGGGCGGCTGCTGCCCGATCAGTTCGGACGGCGTCACGGGAGCGGGATGGCCGTGGGTCACCATGGAGCGGTCGTGGTCCACGCTGAGGGAAACAGTCACCGGGGAATGCCAGCCCGCGACGCGCCGGGACAGGGAGAGGTCAACATGCTCCTGCCCGGCGAGGATCTTCCAGTTGTAGTCCCCGTAGCCGTCGTCGCCGAAGGCAGCCGCCAGCCCGGTCCGCAGCCCCAGCCGGGCCGCTGCGATGGCCTGGTTCGCCACGCCGCCGGGGCAGCTTCCCATCCCCTCGCTCCAGATTTCGGTCCCGGGCTGCGGCGCGTGCGGCAGCCCCGTGAAAATGATGTCCTGGAACACGGTGCCGGCCAGCAGCAAGTCGAAGCCACCGGCCGTCGGAGTTCGGACGGCGGCGAGCGGATCGAAGCGGCCTGCGGGAATCGCATCCATGTTCGGCACACTACGCCGTGTGCCTTGGGGTGGGAACCCCGAAATCTGGGGGTACCGGACGTGCCGGAAACGGGCTGTCACGCCATCGGCGCCCGGGGTGGCCGGACCGCGTTCCCGGATAGACTCCCTTCCATGCGGCTCATGATTGCCGGTGGCGGCGGATTCCGGGTTCCCCTTGTGTACCGGGCGCTCTGCGCCGGACCCTATGCCGGGCTGGTCAGGGAACTGGTGCTGTTCGACGTCGATCCCGGCCGCCTCGGGGCCATCACCGCGGTGCTGCGCTCCATGCCCATCCAGCAGGCCACGGCGCGGTCCATGCCCACGGCGCGCTCCGCGCCGGACCGCAGCGCCGCCGTCGGGCCTCCCCCGGCCGTCACCGCAACCACGTCGCTCCGCGAGGCGCTCACCGGCACCGACGTGGTGTTCGCGGCCATCAGGCCGGGCGGGACCGCAGGGCGGATAGCCGACGAACGCGTGGCCCAGGATCTGGGGCTGCTGGGCCAGGAAACCACCGGGGCGGGCGGCATCTCGTATGCGCTGCGATCCATCCCCGCCATGCTGGAGCTGGCACGGTCGATGCGGACGCTCTGCCCGGACGCCTGGCTGGTCAACTTCACGAACCCGGCGGGCATGGTCACCGAGGCGCTGGTGCCCGTACTGGGACGGAAGGTCATTGGCATCTGCGATTCCGCCAGCGCGCTCGTCCACCGCGCCGCCCGGGCGGCCGGTGCGCCGCTGCCGGCCGGAAGGCTCGACGGCGTGGGCTACTACGGCCTGAACCACCTCGGCTGGCTGTACCGCCTTGAGTCCGGCGGCCGCGACCTTCTCCCGGACCTGCTGGCGGACCCCGGCGCGCTGGCGGGGTTTGAGGAAGGCCGGCTGTTTCCCCAGCCGTTCCTGCAGGAACGCGGGGTCCTGCCCAACGAATACCTGTTCTACTACTACGAGACGGCGCGGGCGGCCTCGGCCATGCGGGCCATGGACGCCACCCGCGGCGAGTCCATCCACGGCCAACAGTCCGAGCTGTATCCCAGGCTCGCCGCAGCCGGACCCGCCGCCTTTGACTTGTGGGACGCCGCCCGCCGGGCCCGGGAGGAGGGCTATCTGGCCGAAGCCCGCACCGGCGACGAGGCACGCGATGCCGAGGACCTGGCCGGCGGCGGCTACGAGCAGGTGGCGCTGGCGGTAATGCGGGCGCTCACAGGCGGAGCAGCGGACTCCCCGGCCGGTGCGGGCGGCAGCCAGCTCATCCTCAACACACGGAACGCGGCCGGTGCCCGGGAGGGCGTTACCGGGGAGCGCGGTGCTGAGCCGGCGATTCCGGGGCTGCCGGCGGACGCCGTCGTCGAAGTTCCCTGCACGGTGACCGCCGCGGGCGCTGTACCCATCCCGCAGGACCTGCCCGCCGCGCCGCAGTTGGAGCTCATGCAGCGCGTGAAACGCGTGGAGCTGCTGGCCGTCCGGGCGGCCAGCCACGGCGACCGCCGGGCCGCGCTGGAGGCCTTTGCCGAACACCCGCTGGTGGGGTCTGCGCAGCTCGCGGTCCAGCTGCTGTCCGGATACGAGGCCGTATTCCCCTTCCTCGCGGGGCTTTGGCGGGGGCGAGCCTAGTCCGCTGCGCCGGCCGCTTTCCGCGCTGACCGCCCGACGATGGTGTCAGCGTGCCCCGCGATCCAGGAGACCAGCGGCAGCAGCAGCGCGGCCAGCTCCTGGCCGCTGACGGTCAGGCTGTAATCGACGCGGGGAGGAATGATCGGCTGCGCCTCGCGGCGCACAAACCCGTCCGCTTCCAGGGTCTTCAACGTCTGAGCCAGCATTTTCTCGCTGATGCCCTCGGCCCGCCGGCGCAGTTCACTCCAGCGCTGCGGCCCCTCGGACAGTGCCACCAGGATCAGGACGCCCCATTTGCTGGTGACGTGGTCCAGAACGATTCTGCTGGGGCATCCCGCGGGAAAGATCCCGTCCGCAAACGGGAAAACAGGCGCCGCCTCCGGGATACTTACTTTCATACCAGTACCTTACCTTAAAGTGCGTACTCTCTTTCGGGAAGTAACCGGCATGCGGTGATGTTGGCACAGGTGACAGTCATCCACCCGTGAAAGGACCACCATGACCATCGTGATCACCGGAGCCACCGGCCAGTTCGGCCGTCTCGTCGTCGAAGCCCTCCTCAGCCGCAATGTTCCCGCCGGGCAAATCGTCGCGGGCGGCCGCGATCTGGCCAAGATCGCCGATCTCGCCGAGCGCGGCGTCCAGGTGCGCCGGATCGACTATGACGACGCCGGTTCCCTGCGCCAGGCGTTCGCGGGCGCCGAGAAGGTCCTGCTGGTTTCCGGCAGTGAGGTGGGCCAGCGGCTCTCCCAGCACCGGAACGCCATCAAGGCCGCCAAAGACGCCGGTGTCAGCCTGATCGCCTACACCAGCGTCGCCAACGCCGACAGCACCGCCATGCAGTTGGCCGCGGAACACCAGGCCACGGAAGACGTGCTCCGCGATTCCGGCGTCCCCTTCGCCTTGCTCCGCAACGGCTGGTATCTGGAGAACTACACCGATCAGCTCTCCGTTCAGCTCCAGCACGGGGCCGTCCTGGGCAGTGCCGGCGACGGCCGTGTCAGTGCCGCCGCCCGCGCAGATTACGCCGAGGCTGCCGCGGCCGTGCTGCTCAGCGAGGGCCAGGAAGGGAAGGTCTACGAACTCGGCGGCGACGTGCCGTTCACGCTGTCCGAGCTGGCCGGCGAAGTCAGCGCAGCCGCCGGCCAGCCGGTGGTGTACCAGGACCTGCCAGCGGAACAGTACACCCAGGTGCTCGTGGACGCAGGCCTGCCGGAGGCCTACGCGGCCATTCTGGCGGACAGCGACCTCGGCATCGCCCGGGGCGACCTGCTCGTGACCAGCGGCGACCTCAGCCGGCTCATCGGCCGACCCGTTACTCCGATGCGCGAAGCCGTGCAGGCTGCGGTGCGCAACCAGCTCGGCGCGTGAGACCAGGCGCGTGAGACCAGACAAGGCAACGGGGCCCCTGCCGGGGTCCCGTTGCCTGTCAGGGCTTCGTTGCCTGTAAGGGCGTCGGTGTGTCGCCGCACGTTGGCGACAGAGCGGGAGCCATGAAGGCGAGGGCGCCTGAGGAGTAGTGTTTTACCGGATGCAGTTCCCGGTTGGGCGCCGCTGTGGCGCCGGGAAGGATGCGTTCGCGTAGACCGAGAGGAGAGCCATGACCGCGATCAAGCGTGTGGCCTTCCTGTCCCTGCACACCTCTCCGATGGAACAGCCCGGTTCCGGTGATGCCGGCGGCATGAATGTATACATCCGGGGCCTGGCCTCCGCCCTCGCCGAAAACGGGGTGGAAGTGGAAATCTTCACCCGGTCCACGGACGCCCGCCAGCCCGCCGTCGAACATCCGGACCCCGGCGTGTGCGTCCACAACGTCTTGGCCGGGCCGCCGCGGAAGCTGCCGAAGGAGGAGCTGCCGGAACTGCTGCACAGCATGGTCGCCGAAATCGAGCGAATCCGCGAGCGCCAGCCCCACGGGCGCTACGACATCATCCATTCCCATTACTGGGTGTCCGGTGTGGCCGGGCTTGAGCTGTCCACACTGTGGGGCGTGCCGCTGGTCCACACCATGCACACGATGGCCAAGGTCAAGAACCTCCTGCTGCAGTCCGGGGAAAAGCCCGAACCGCGCCGGCGCGAACTGGGCGAGCACCACATCGTCGACGGGGCAACGAGGCTCATCGCCAACACCACCACGGAAGCCGCCGAACTCGTGTCGCACTACAACGCCGACTTCGACCACATCGACGCCGCTCCCCCGGGCGTCGACCTCTCCGTCTTCACCCCCGCCTTCCGCAGCCGCGCCCGCTCCCAGCGCGGCGTCCGCCCCGGCACGTTCCATCTGCTGTTTGCCGGCCGGATCCAGCGCCTCAAGGGCCCGCAGATCCTGGTGAAGGCGGCGGCGCTGCTCCGTGAACGCCGTCCGGACATCGACCTGAAGCTCACCATTCTGGGAGCACTGAGCGGCGCGAAAGACTTCAACCTGAAGTCGCTGGTCACCGCCGCGGGACTGGACGACGTCGTCACGCACCATCCGCCGGTCTCCCCGTCTGAGCTTGCCGCCTGGTTCCGCGCGGCCGACGTCGTCGTAATGCCCTCGTACAGTGAATCCTTCGGTCTCGTGGCGCTGGAGGCCCAGGCCTGCGGCACGCCGGTGGTGGCAACCAGGGTGGGCGGCCTTTCCCGTGCCATCTACGACAACCGCACCGGGCTGCTCGTGGATGGCCACCGCGCTGCCGACTGGGCCGACGCGCTCGAAGCCCTCTACGACGATCCCGCCACGAGGGAGGACATGGGCCGTGCGGCGGCCGTCCATGCACAGAGCTCCGGATGGCAGCGCACGGCGGCCATTACGCTGGAAAGCTACCACGCCGCCGTCGAGGAATTCGCGGCCGGCCGGAAGCTGCCAGCCGGCTATGCCCCACGGCTCACCGGCTGAGCGCACTCGGTTTTAGCCCCAACGATGGAGGACAACGATGTCTGACAGCCCCTTGAGTGACCTCGCGATAGCCCGCAACGCCGTGCTGCGTCCCATCGAGGAAATCGCGTCCGCCGCCGGTATTGATGCCGAGGCGGTGGAACCCTACGGCCGCTACAAGGCGAAGATCGATCCGGCGAAGCTGTCTGCCGGGCCACCCTCGGGGAAGGTGGTTCTGGTCTCGGCGATGTCGCCCACGCCCGCAGGCGAGGGAAAATCCACCACGACCGTGGGGCTCGCCGATTCGCTGGCCAAGGCCGGCCACAAGGTGATGATCGCACTGCGTGAGCCGTCGCTCGGCCCGATCCTGGGCATGAAGGGAGGGGCCACGGGCGGCGGATACTCCCAGGTGGTGCCCATGGATGAGATCAACCTGCACTTCACAGGCGACTTCCACGCCGTGACGTCGGCCAACAACGCCCTCATGGCACTGGTGGACAACCACATCTACCAGGGCAACGAGCTGAACATCGACCCGCGCCGCATGACGTTCAAGCGGGTACTGGACATGAATGACCGCGCGCTCCGGGAAGTGGTGATCGGGCTTGGCGGCCCCACCCAGGGCATCCCGCGCCAGGACGGGTTCGACATCACCGTGGCGTCGGAGATCATGGCGGTGTTCTGCCTCGCTTCGGGCGTGGCGGATCTGCGCGAACGGCTGGGCCGCATCACCTTCGGATACACCTACGACCGGACGCCCGTCACGGTTGCGGACCTGGGCGTGCAGGGCGCACTGACCCTGCTGCTGAAGGAGGCCATCAGGCCCAACCTGGTGCAGACCATCGCGGGGACCCCGGCACTGGTTCATGGTGGCCCCTTCGCCAACATTGCCCACGGCTGCAACTCGCTCATCGCCACCCAGACCGCGCGCAGGCTGGCTGACATCGTGGTGACGGAAGCAGGCTTCGGTGCTGATCTCGGCGCCGAGAAGTTCATGGACATCAAGGCCCGCGTCGCGGATGTGGCGCCCTCCGCCGTCGTCGTGGTGGCCACGGTGCGGGCCCTCAAGATGCACGGCGGGGTGGCCAAGGACCGGCTCCAGGAGCCGAATGTGGAGGCACTGGCGGCCGGCGTGGCCAACCTGCGCCGGCATGTCCGGAATGTGGAGAAGTTCGGCGTCACCCCCGTGGTGGCCATCAACAGGTTTTCCTCCGACACGCAGGAGGAACTCGACTGGCTCCTGGACTGGTGCGCCGGCGAAGGCATCCAGGCCGCGGCGGCGGATGTCTGGGGCCGCGGCGGCGGGGGCGACGGCGGCGACGAACTGGCGGCCAAGGTGGCGGCAGCGGTGGCCGGACCTGGCTCGTTCCGGCACCTGTATCCGCTGGAGCTGGCTGTGGAGGACAAGATCCGGATGATTGTGCAGGAAATCTATGGCGCGGACGGCGTCGACTTCTCCGTGCCGGCGCTGAGGCGGCTAGCGGATATTGAGAAGAACGGCTGGTCCGGGATGCCGGTCTGCATGGCCAAGACCCAGTACTCGTTCACGGACGACGCCTCGCGGCTGGGCGCGCCCAAGGGCTTCACCATCCACGTGCGCGACCTCATCCCCAAGACCGGAGCGGGCTTCATCGTGGCCCTGACCGGCGCCGTGATGACCATGCCCGGCCTGCCGGCCGTTCCGGCCGCTATGCGCATGGACGTCGACGACGACGGCAACCCGGTGGGCCTCTTCTGACCCTCCCTCACTTCCCGCCGCCCTTCCCCCAACCCTCCCTCACTCCCCGCCGCCTTCCCCCAACCCTCCCTCACTCCCCGCCGCCCTTCCCCCAACCCTCCCTCACCTCCCGCCGCCCTTCCCCCAACCCTCCCTCACTCCCCGCCGCC
>NZ_JBDGML010000099.1:0-50920 GCF_057655195.1 Arthrobacter sp. Soil_N43 | reverse complement strand
CCGCGAAATCATCCGCGAGAACGAACCGGATCCGGACCGCAGGCCCGGCATCCACGTCGGCTGACCCAAACGCGCACGTGAAAAGGAACCAGTTGAGGTCGCGCAGCGGCAGTCCAGGCCCGGACCAGGGCAACGCCCTTGATCTCAAAGGCATTCCCTGGAACGGCGCACCCAAGGCACGGCGGCCGGAGAGCGCGGTCAGGCGGGCGCTGCTCCACCCGGTCCGCTCGGTGCCGCTGGCATTCTTGGCAGTCATCATGCTCGGCGCCGGGCTGCTGATGCTGCCGGTGTCGCGCACCGGAGCGGATGCCGACGTTCTGTTGCCGGCCCTGTTCACCTCCGTATCGGCTGTGTGCGTCACCGGACTCATCACCGTGGACACGGCCACGTTCTGGACGCCGTTCGGCCAGGCCGTCATTCTGATCCTCATCCAGGCCGGAGGGTTCGGGATCATGACCCTGGCAACCCTCCTGGCGTTGCTGGTCCGCAAGAGCATCGGCCTGCGCGGCCAGCTGGTCGCCCAAACGGAGACCCACACGCTGAACCTGGGCGACGTCCGGGCCGTGCTGTTCCGCGTCGCGAAGATCATGCTCCTGTTCGAAGCGGCCACGGCCGCGGTGCTGACGGGCCGCTTCTGGATCGCCTACGATCAGAACCCCGCCGCTGCGCTGTGGCACGGCACGTTCCACGCGGTCTCGGCGTTCAACAATGCGGGCTTTTCGCTCTACAGCGACAACCTCATCGGCCTTGCCGAGGACGGGTGGATCATCATTCCCATCTGCACCGCGATTATCGCCGGAGGACTGGGATTCCCGGTGATCATCCAGCTGATGCGCGGCGAGATCAGGGTAAAGGACTGGAGCGTGCACCTCCGCCTGACCGTCTACGGCACGCTGCTGCTCCTGGCTGTCGGCATCGGGCTCTTCGGAGCCTTCGAATGGAACAGGGACGAAACCCTCGGACCGATGTCCTTCCAGGGCAAACTGCTGGGCGCCCTCGCCGGCGGCGTCTTCCCGCGCACTGCAGGGTTCAACAGCATCGACTACGGGGCCGCGGCGCCCGAAACCCTCATGGTCACGAATGTCCTGATGTTCATCGGCGGCGGCAGCGCAGGCACGGCCGGCGGCATCAAGGTCACCACGTTCCTGGTGCTGGGCTTTGCCATCTGGAACGAAGTCCGCGGCCGCGACCACGTCACCATCGCCCACCGCTCCATCAGCTCTTCGTCACAGCGCCAAGCACTCTCCGTGGCGCTGCTCGGTGTTGCTGCCGTCATCAGCGGCACCATGCTCCTGCTCATGTTCACGGACTACAGCCTTGAAAAAGTACTCTTCGAGTCCATCTCAGCCTTCGCCACTGTCGGAATGAGCACCGGCATCACCTTCAACATTCCGCCCTCCGCACAGTGGGTCCTCATGGCCCTGATGTTCATCGGCCGTATCGGCACCATCACCGTCGCCTCGGCCCTCGCCCTGTCATCCCGGCCGCGCCTCTTCCAGCTCCCCGAGGAACGGCCCATCATCGGCTAGCCCCCGCCAAGCTTCGGCAGAGGGCGCGGAGCGCTGCGTGCAGCGCGGAAAGGAATGCTTCTTGCTCAACCGATGATGGGTCGTTCGTCGGGGTAGCGGTAGAGCTGATCGCGTTGGCGGAGGGCGAGGGCCGCTGCGAAGGTGATGGGTCCTAGTCGGCCGGCGAACATCAGGGCTGCAAGGATGTATTTGCCTTCCGGAGGCAGCTCCGGGCTGAGCCCGACGCTGAGTCCGCAGGTGGCAAAGCCCGCGATGACTTCAAAGAGGATGCGGTCCATGGGCGCGTCAGTGACGACCATGAGCATGCCAGTTCCGACGAGGACGATGGTCGCTCCGAGGAAGGTGACGCTGATGGCGACGCGCAGGGCGTCCTCGGGGATGGTGCGGGTGAAGACGCTGACGTTCTTCGTTCCCCTGGCTTCGGCCACAATGGCGAGGAACAGTATGGCCAGGGTGGTGACTTTGATTCCCCCCGCCGTGGAGGCTGACCCGCCTCCGGCGAACATCAGAGCATCTGTGCTCAAGAGCGTGACGGTGTTGGATGCAGCGGTGTCAACGAGGTTGAACCCGCCGGAGCGCATCATGACGGAGGCGAAGATGGCATTGAGTATTTTCTCGCCTGGGCTCATGGTCGCGATCGTGTTCTCATTGGACCATTCCATGGCCGCCCAGAGGATGGCGCCCAGGACAAGAAGGATCAGGGACACCGACACGGTAAGGCGGGTGTGCAGGTTCCACTCCCGGATGTTCCATCCAACGGCCCGGAACACCACGAAAACCGGGAAACCGAGACTGCCGATGAAAACCCCTGCCATCAGTGGGATCAGAATCCACAAATCAGTGGTGTAGGCGGCAAGCCCGTCCGCGTGGGACACGAATCCGGCGTTGTTAAAGGCCGATATAGCGTAGAAGACTCCATGCCACAGACCCTCGGTCCACGATTCCTCAACGATGATGAACCGGGGAATGAGGAACACGGCCAGGGCGAGTTCCAGCGTCAGGGTGGTCACGACCACGGTTCGTAGGAGGTTCCCCACTTCGCCAAGCCTCTGAGCGTCCACACCCAGACTCTGTTGAGCCAGAAGTTTGCTGCGCACACCCAGCTGCCGTGTCACCGCCTTCGTCAGCAGGGCAGCCAACGTCACGATGCCCAGCCCGCCGGTCTGGATTGCGGCCAGAATGACGGCCTCACCGAAAAAGGACCAATGTTCCGCAGTATTGACCGTGACCAGGCCTGTCACGGTCACCGCGGACACGGCGACGAACACCGCGTCGTGGAGTGGCGTCGTTTGACCCTGCGCCGTGGAAACCGGCAGCGTCAGAAAAAACGTAAAAAACAGGGTAACCAGAGCGTATGCGGTGAGAGCGAGCCGCGCAGGGGCATACTTTGCCATCCGGTCCAGTGCATTGCTCAACGCAATTCCCGGACGGCGGAGGTTCTTCCTTAGCTCCTCGGTCCATTGGCTGTCCGTGCTCGACATGTCGGTTTCCCTGTCGTGCGGTTTCAGTTCTGGTAAGTGTCAGTCAACCACACGGAAAGTGCTGCCAACACAGGGATTCGCTTGAACCCCTTGCGCGGCCACTACTCAGTGATACTATTTAGCGGTAGTCAGCAACACTAAGTAGTTGAGGGAGGGTTCCATGGGCAAACAGATGACCGAGATGCTCAAGGGCACGCTCGAGGGGATCGTCCTCGCGATCCTGGCCGCGCGGCCGGCATACGGCTACGAGATCACGGCCCGGCTGCGCGAACAGGGCTTCTCCGACATCGTCGAGGGCACCGTCTATGCGCTGCTTGTCAGGATCGAGCAGCGCGGCCTCGTGGACGTGGCGAAGGTCCCATCCGAGAAGGGGCCGCCGCGCAAGGTCTACACGCTGAACGCACTGGGCGGCGAGTACCTCGAAGAATTCTGGAAGACCTGGACGTTCCTCGCAGAACGGATCGAAAAGCTGCACCACCACATCGAAAACCCGCAGGAAGAAGGAGCGTAATCATGGCGGCAAAGTGGATCGAAGCCCTCACCGGGTCGCTCGAGCAGAAGAAGCAGTACAGGCAGTACAAGGCCCGCATCGCGGCCCTCCCCGAGCCCTACGGCACCGCCGCGAAGGCGTTCGAGCGGTACTTTATGTATTACGGCGGCGTCACTGACGGCGACACCCTCGTCAGGATGTTCGGCGACTTCGCCGACCTCTGGGAGCGCGCCGCCGTCGACGGAACGCCGGTGAGCGCGATCGTCGGCGACGACCCCGTCGAGTTCGCCGAGACGTTCACCCAGGCCTACGGCGGTACGCGCTGGATCGACAAGGAGCGCGCACGCCTGGTGAAGGCGATCGAGAATGCCCAGCAGGAGGAAACGAGATGACCGCGGAAGCAGCCATCCGCGTCCAGGGCATCGAGAAGTCGTTCAAGGACCTGCACGTGCTGCGGGGCGTCGACTTCGACGTGAGGGCGGGGAGCATCTTCGCACTGCTCGGCTCGAACGGTGCGGGCAAGACCACGCTGGTGCGGATCCTGTCGACGCTGCTGAAGGCCGACGCCGGCACCGCGACGGTTCGCGGCTTCGACGTCGCCGCACAGCCCGATGACGTGCGCGAGGCGATCAGCCTGACCGGACAGTTCGCCGCCGTCGATGAAGTGCTCACCGGCCGGGAGAACCTCGTGCTCGTCGCCAGGTTGCGCCACCTGGAGAACCCGGGGGCGATCGCCGACGACCTGTTGGCCCGCTTCTCGCTCACCGACGCAGGGAACCGCAAGGCGTCGACGTACTCGGGCGGCATGCGACGCCGGCTCGACATCGCGATGAGCCTGATCGGGAACCCGCCGATCATCTTCCTCGATGAACCGACGACGGGCCTCGACCCCCAGGCGCGCATCGAGGTGTGGCAGACCGTCAAGGACCTCGCCGGCCAGGGAACGACCGTGCTGCTCACGACGCAGTACCTCGACGAGGCCGAACAGCTTGCCGACCGCATCGCGATCCTGCACAAGGGCACGATCATCCAGAACGGGACCCTCAGCGAACTCAAGCGGCTTCTCCCGCCCGCCACGGTCGAATACGTCGAGAAGCAGCCCTCCCTCGAGGACGTCTTCCTCGCCCTCGTCGGTGACACCGGCGGGACCGACAACGACGACGGCGACCGCACCGCCGTCGACGACCGCACCGACGACGGCGGCCGCACCGCCGTCGACGACCGCACCGATGGTGCCGTCCCGGCACGAAAGGAAGCCCGATGACCGCGAACGTCCTCGGCGACACCGGCGTCCTGACGGGCCGCTCGCTGCGCCACATCCTCCGCAGCCCCGACACGATCATCACTACGGCGGTCACCCCGATCGCGCTGATGCTGCTGTTCGTGTATGTGTTCGGCGGCGCGATCAATACCGGATCCGGCGAGTCGTACGTCAACTACATGCTCCCCGGCATCCTGCTCATCACCATCGCGTCCGGCGTCGCGTATACCGCGTACCGGCTGTTCCTCGACATGCAGGGCGGCATCTTCGAACGCTTCCAGTCCATGCCGATCGCGAGGTCGAGTGTGCTCTGGGCGCACGTGCTCACCTCCCTGGCCGCGAATCTGGTCTCGGTCGCGCTCGTCACCGGCGTCGCGCTGATCATGGGGTTCCGCACCGGAGCATCCGGGGCCGCCTGGCTCGCCGTCGCCGGCATCCTGGTCCTGTTCACCCTCGCGCTGACCTGGATCGCCGTGATCGCCGGGCTCTCGGCCAAGACTGTCGACGGCGCGAGCGCGTTCAGCTACCCGCTGATCTTCCTGCCATTCATCAGCTCGGCGTTCGCGCCCACCGACTCGATGCCCGGCCCGGTCGCATGGTTTGCCGAGAACCAGCCCGTGACCTCCATCGTGAACTCCATCCGGGCCCTGTTCGCCCAGGAACCCGTCGGCAGTGACATCTGGATCGCCCTCGCCTGGCTGGTCGGCATTCTCGCCGTCGCCTACGCCTTCGCGAACGCCAGCTACCGCCGCAAGATCAGCTGATCTGATTCGCACCCGGCACAGCAGTCATCGTCTTTCTCAGCATGGCCGTCACCGGTGTGCGGGATGGCGCAGCAGGCCTCGCCCCGCCAGGCGTTGATGCCTTCCCGGACGGCAATACCGGCGATCACTAGGGCTGCACCGGCGTCCGCCCACCACCAGCCCAGGGCGCTGTTCAGAACCAGCCCGACCAGCAGGACAGCGGAGAGGTAGGTGCACAGCAGTGTCTGCTTGGAGTCGGCCACGGCTGTCCGGGAACCGAGTTCGCGCCCAGCCCGGCGCTGCGCCCAGGACAGCACAGGCATGCTCGCCAGGCTCAGCGCCGCGATCACGATGCCCGGGGTTGAATGCTGCGCCTCTTCCCCGCCTGACAGGGCCCGGACGGCGTCCACGGTCACGAACGCGGCGAGGGCGAAAAAGGAGACGGCGATGATCCGCAAAGTCAGGTGCTCACGCCGCTCCGGGTCTTTGGCGGAGAACTGCCAGGACAGCGCCAGGGCGGAAGTCACCTCAATGACCGAGTCCAGCCCGAAGCCGATCAGCGCCGAGGAGTCGGCGACGCCGCCGGCCCATAGCGCCACTACGGCCTCGACGAGGTTGTAGGTGATGGTCGCGGCAGCGAATATCCGGATCCTGAGGCTCAGCACGGCGCGGCGTTCCGGGCTTGGTGCGTGCAGCAGCGCCGTCATGCGAAGCACTCCCCGTCGGGGGCGCAGCAGGCCGGGTCCACCGCGAGGACAACACCAATCAGGTCCCTGATTGCATGGCCCAGCCGGGCGTCCGCGAGTTCATACCGGCTCCGCCGCCCGTCCGGAACGGCGACGACCAGGCCGCAGCCGCGCAGGCACGTCAGGTGGTTGGACATGCTCTGCCGGGACACCCCCAGGGAGTCGGCCAGGTCCGAGGGATAGGACGGGGCGTCGGAGAGTGCCAGCAGGATCCGGGCGCGGGTAGGGTCCGACACCGCGTAGCCGAACCTGGCCAGCACAGGAGCCTGAGTGAGCGTTTCCATGGCCCAAAAGTACATCTCCAGTGTATTCACGCAACGGTGTATCCAAGGCACCGACTTCCGAAGGTTCCCCCGCGGCTCCGACGCGGGGCCGCTGGCGGGTGGCCGCCCGGCCTCCGTGTAGACGTCCTATAGACAAGAGAGTGTCAAAAATTGTTATCAGAGGCCTGAAGGAGAAGATGGCTGAATGGACATTGCCGATCACTTCGCCCTCCAGTCAGGATCCGCACCCTTGGCATCAGGCCGGTTGGGTAAATTGACCGTTACCGATCTAGGCATGGTTCGAATTCCTTCTGGGAATCTAGGCGCAGGCGACCCGTTCGCTTATCTTGAGGATCCGGTCATCGTCCAGATTCCTCCCGGCGATTATCCGGTTTACGTAACTGTGGCTGATGTGTCGGACGAGCAAGATGGCTCCCATATGAGGGAGGCTTACCTTTCGCTGGTTATTTCCGACGCCACGGCAACGCAGGTCGAAGCAGCACCGAGCGTGGACGGCCCGCCTCCGACGGGGGAGTTCTTCGGTGTCACTGTTGACGCTGGAACGGTTGCTTTTGTTGATGCTGATTCGGTCAGTAGGTGCATGCCGGAGGACGGTAGCTCTTGGTACGACGATGTCTTCGATCCGGACGATGATCCGCGTTCCTGGTTTGCGGTCATGGATGCGGACAAACCGCTCCCATCAGGGCTGGCCAATCTGGTGATGCCGCGGGCAACCGCCGGAGAGAACGTCGTGCTCGCCCACTCCGGGTGGGGAGATGGCTTTTACCCGGTGCTTCAAACGAAGGACGCCGAGGGTCGAGTCACAGGCATCCATATCGATTTGGGAGTCGTGGGAAAATTTGAGGAGGAGCCTAGCGTGAAAACTGCTGGGACACCTGTTCCTTCCGGAAATTCCGATCAGTCATCTAGCAAGGGCTGGCTTTCCAAGCTGCTCGGTCGATGAGGCTCCGGCCTAGTGCCAACTGCCAGATCCCGTTTGGGGCTGTAGTAGATCTCGCGGGCTATGAAGCCTTTAAGGCAGCGGATGGCATCTGCTGACGAATGCCCTTGTGCCCTTTCCGGTCCCTCTAGGCCTGGGATCTCGAGTCATATCGGAGACGCCAGATCGCAATGAGGTAGATGACTCTGTTGGCTTGCCGGTTGCCTCCTCGGTGCAGTCTCATGCGATGAGATTTCCCAGACGAGACAGGGAGGGTGCGACGCCGCAGAGTCTGGCGAAAGCGGCTTCGTTCCGGAAACGCTCGAAGTTCTCGCCGGCGGTAATAAGCAGTTGAGCGACGCTGACGGGGCCGACTTGGGGCCGTGCCAGGGTGTTCGGTGCCACGGCTGAGACCAGCTGGATAGGATGCAGATCTCCTCCTAGACAGAAACACACAGCAACTGTGTCGATCGTCGCGATGCGGGTTAGTCAAGACCTGCTCCCCTGCCACCCTCTCATTCTCCTCAGGTGCATGCGGGGGATGTGTCAACGAACGGGGCGTACGGGAAAGTAGGTCATCGCGAAATGATGCCCCCGAAACGTCGGCGCAACATGCGGGCCGCATCCTGAAAGTGCGTCGTTTGGCGATGCACCGGCCGGCGCAGGCGCCGGCCGGTGCACCAAACGCCTGCCTGCATGGGTCACGGCGCCTGGAGCGCCACGGGGGACGGAGCCCGCATTGAAGGAATCACCTGCGCCACGGATCACCAGCTGCCGCGACCTCGCTGCCGGCGACGTCATCGAGGCCCGCTACAACGGCCTCCTGTACTACGCCGGGAAAGTCACCGAGACAGTGCCTGTCCTGGGCATGTTTTGGATCCTCGACTTCCGCACCGGAACCCGGAGACTCGTGGACCCGCTGGCGTTTGAAGTGGTCCGTGTGCCCCAGCCAGCCCCGGACGTACTGCCGTAGCACCCCCCGCCGGAAACGCCCGGGCGCGGTGATTGCCACCGGTCCGTTTGCTCTGTACTTTTAGCTCACAGCGATCTTTCGGGCGGTATCCAGATAACTCTGGGGTCTCGCCGCCTTGCACCGGATGATCAGCAGTATGAGCGTCTCACCTGCTTGGACAGTCCGGTCCCACGGAGGAAACCACAAGGGGCCCGTTCTACCGCGCGCTGAACTCCGTGGGGGCGGTCCCTGCGGCCGCTTCGTTTCAGGAGACGCATAACCTATGACCTCTGTATCAAAATGGGTCGCCGCCGGGTCGTCAGCAGCAGTCTTTGCCGGGGGGCTTCTGATCGCTGCGCCGATGGCCGCTGCGGCCCCGGGTGACGCCGCCTGCCTTGAGGCGTCGGTCCAGTTCGAGGCGGCCCTCGGGGCCGCAGGGATCACCGAGACCAGCGTTGCCGACATTGAGGCAGCCTCCGAAGCCGCTGCGGCCGCCGAAGCAACGTACGTTGCGCTTGTTAGCGCAGCCGGTGCCGGTCCCAGGGCAGCCCTCGAGGACGCCATGGCTGACCTTGCGACCGCCCGCGCCGCCGCGGTGGCAGCGGACGCGGCGAAAGACCAGGCCGAGGCCTCCGGCAACGCGGCGGCGATCGAGGCCGCCAAAGATGCCCACGACGCAGCGGAGGCCGCGGAAGAGGCTGCCGAGGTAGCAGTACGGGACCTCGAGGAGGCGTACACCGCGGCCATCAGCACCCCGGAAATCCTGGAGGCCCAGGGAGCGCTCGACCTCGCCGTCGAGGCTGTCCAAGATGCACTGGCCGCAGTCTCCCTGGACGAAGCCTCGGCCGAGAATCTGATGGGCCTCTTCCAGGCCTTCCTGGCAGCCTGCAATCCGGATGCCATCGGCGTTGACCCGGTAGGCACCCCGGTTGTCACTCCCCCGGTCGGCGCCCCGGTCAACGCTTCGGAAAGCACGACGCCGGCAGTCGCCAACCCGGTCGGCGCACCTCCCGCCGGCACAGGTACCGCCAAGACTGCGGCGGTGGCCACGAACAAGGGCCTGAACATCCAGACGGCCGCGGTGGCCGAGCCCGGCGTCCACCCAGGCCTGGCGTTGCTGGCCGGCCTGCTCGCAGCCGGCATTGCCGTGCCGGCCGCCGTGGCGCTGAGGATGCGCCGCCTGGAGCGCAGCCGCAACTAGTGGAATCGAGAACGGAAACACGTCCGGCCGCCCGCCGCCGCGTCGGCAGGCGCTGGCTTGCCGCGTCCGCAGTGGCCGCCGCGGGGCTGGCGGCTGCCCTGTTCCTGTTCCCGCCCGATGCCGGCGGCAGCTCCGCCGTCGTCCCTTCCGGCGCTGCATCGTCCGCGAGCGCGGCGGCCGCCCCAACCCCTCGCGCTTCTGCTGCCCCGCCCGCGGCGAAAGTGGCCGTGCCGGCCGCCGCGGCGCCAACCGGGCTCTCGATCAAAGCGGCGGGCATCGACGTCAAGATTCTTCCCCTGACGCCCAGCACCGACGAACTGTCCTCGCAGTCCCTCGTTCCGCCGCTGACGCTGGACGCCTACTGGCTGACCGGCTACGGCACGCCGGGCGCCGGCTCAACGAACACGACGTACATCGCAGGGCACAGCTGGGACGGCAAGGATGCGCCGTTCAACCGGCTCAGCGAGGAGTCCCTCGTGGGCAAGGCCGTCACGGTAACCACGGCAAAGGGGACGCTGGACTACACGGTGGATTCGGTGGCCACGTACGGCAAGAACACGCTCAAGGACAGCGACATCTGGAACGTGGTGCCCAACAGGATTGTCCTGATCAGCTGCTACACCGAGGACCCCTGGGGCAAGAACGTGGTGGTCACGGCCTCCCCAGCGCCCCGCTGAGCACCAAGCCCCGACGCTCCCTCACATCCCGCCGCCCAAACCCCAACCCTCCCTCACATCCCGCCACCCAAACCCCAACCCTCCCTCACATCCCGCCACCCAAAACCCGACCCTCCCTCACATCCCGCCGGCCTAACCGGCCAGTTCAGCTCTTCTGAACCGCAGTTCACGCTGGCTGCCGCGCAGGACGGAGCCGCTGAAGGGGAGGACATCGAGGTCAATGGCGGCGGCGGCCGCCAGGGCGATGGCGTTGGCCGACGCGGCGGCGCGAACGGGCAGGCCGATGCTGTCCGCGAACTCGGCCCAGTGCCGCGACCGGAGGTTCTTGGTCTTTCCGGCGAGGGGCAGTGCCATCGTGTCGTCCCCGTACAAAAGGGTGCACGGGACGTCGTAGATTGGGGCGGCTGAAAACCCCTTGGTGCGGCCGCCTAGGACGGCAACATTCTTGGCGTGGAGGTCGCCGTTGCCTGTGAGCCAGGCGAAGAGGAACTGCAGATAGAGATTGCGCACGGCCACGAGCGGCGCCTTGCAGTGTCCCGCTAGGGCCAGGACCACTTCTTCCGAATTGATCGCATACTTGGAGGCCGGCGGCAGGCCCAGAACCTGGGTCCCGTCTTCCAGCGGCAGGCGCAGCCAGGTGCCGTCCGGGGCCTGGGCGCGATCGAATCGCTCCACGAGCAGGCCGGGCAGGCCGTTCCTGTCGGAAATGACAGAGCTTGCTGCCACCGGAATCTTCAGCGCCTTGGCCGCACCCAGGTGGACGGCTTCGTTCTCCACCAGGTGTGGGTGCTCTGGCGGATCAAGCTTCAGCAAGTACCTGCGTCCCCGCATGGTGAGGGGCGTGGTCATCATCGAAGCGCTGGCTTTTGTCTGCACGCCGGGAAGGCTGTGCTGGTCGACGGCGTTGGCCAATGCGGAAAAGTCCAGCTCACCGGGCTGCGAGGGATCGGCCAGCGCAGGGGTATCTTCCGGAAATTGGCCTGCGGGAACCACCTGGACGTCCCCAGGCACGTCCGAGCCGACCGCCAGCAGCAACGTCATTTCATCGCTGAAGCTCGTCTTGATGGCGTTCTTCAGCACAGTCAGCCGGTGGCCTTCAGGGAGCAGGCCAGCGAAAAAGGCCGGGACCGCACCCGCAGGCGTCTCGACGGCGTCCCCGGACAAGGGCAGGGAAAACGCCACCGCAGCGTAGCCGCCTGCCAGGTACTCCGGCGTGTACTGAAAGGCCACACCTCCCCTGTCCGTGCGCGTCAGGTGCCCGGCCAGGACACCGTCCTTGTACACATCCGCTGCCTTGATGAACTTGAGCTGCTGCAGGTCATCGGGCATCAGCGCACCGCCACGTGCAGTCCCAGGACGTTCGCCGCTGCCACCACTGCCTTCAGTGAGGGGTTGCCGGTGCCCGTTTCAATCGCCCGGATAGTGCGCTGGGATGTTCCGGCCAGGTGCGCCAGATCTTCCTGGGATAGTCCTGCGTCTTTTCGGGCACTCCGGATGCCGGCACCTATTAAGGCAAAGTCGTCCACCAGTCTCCTTCCGGCAATATCCTGCCGATACAGGCTCACCTATTCCCAAGGATCCCCGAAAAGAGCACGTTAGGCAATATCTTGCCGCTTTCCGAAGTTTTCCCTTGCCAAGGCAGGGCTGGAGGGCTGGATCGGCAGCATATCGCCGGTTCGGCCTGCGGTGCCGTCGGCTTTACTGTCCGCGAGCGCCGAGGAACGCGTCCAGTGCCGCGAGGTCATCGGTGTTGATGTGGTCCACTCCTGCGTTGTGCAGCTCGGTCCAGACGGCGTCCCGCGCGGATCCTGCCTGGTCCGGGGTTGCCCAGAAGCGCACCCGGTAGCCCTTGGCGTGGGCCGCCTCGACGTAGGCATGCAGCTTGGCCCGCTCTGTTTCCGGCATCGGACCCACGCCCTGCCACGTGAACAGCTTGGTCCAGTTGTCGCTGACCAGCGGCATCAGTTCGGCGGCCGGGCCGGAGGCGAGGTCTGCGGAGCGGCCGTCGTAGAATCCGAAACGCTTCTCCGCCGCCTGCATCGTGGCCAGCGGACGGTTCCCGCTGATGACGGCGGTGACCGGACCTTCCGTGACATTGCCCTTGGCGAACCGGGTCATGAGCCGAGGGTGTTCGGCCAGTTCCTTCTCGATGGCCGCGTAGGTGGACTCGCCGTCGCTCTTGATGTCGATCAGCAGCTGGAGGCTCCCATCCCATCCGGGGTAAATGCTGTTGCCTTGCTGGCGGACCAGTTCGTCCAGCGGATCCAGGTAGAGGCTTTCGAGCGTGACGCCGGCACGCGTGTCCACCAGGTCGTGGGCCACACGGAGCTCGCCGTCCACGAGCCAGACGTCGGCCTCCACGCTGGTGAAGCCGTGTTTCAGCGCGTCGAGCAGCGGGCGGTCGTGCTCGTAGTCGTTGTGCGCGTGGGCCGCGGCGTGCGGTTCCCCAAGGACAACCTCGGGCGCCGAGGTTGCCGACGACGGGGCGGCGGCTCCGGTCAGTGCCGTGAGGGCGATGAGTGCGGTGACGGTGCTTTTGAACAGCACAGGGTTCTCCTTCAGTGCGGGATGGGGACGCCGTCCCGGTGCTCCCGGATAGGAAGGCACGACGGCGCGCCCACCACAGTGCCCGTCGGCAGCTAACGTCTGCCGAGCGGAGACTAACGCCCCGGTGAACGCCAGATGTCATGCCACCCCAACCCGCACCCTCCCTCACCTCCCGCCACCCCAACCCACACCCTCCCTCACATCCCGCCACCCCAATAAGAAATAAGGTGAGCGTCTAGTTGGAAGCGACCAAATCTGCAGGAGCGTCCGGCAACACGCGGCAGGACCTGCAGCAGCGTCCGGCACCAGGCAGCAGGAACTGCAGGAGCGTCCGGGAAGCAGCGGCAGGAACTGCGGGAGCGTCCGGGAAGCAGCGGCAGGAAGTGCGGGAGGGTTAGGAAAAAAGGTAGCGAAAAGTGCGGGGGCGTTGGGATTCACCGGTGGTAGCGTGACGCGTATGCAGGACGTTCCCGGCCGCAACGCCCGGCCCGCCGCCTCCGGCGGAGCCGGCGGAGCCGGGAACGCCCGCGTAGTGGTCGGGCGCAGGCGCCGGGGGAAGAGCTCGAAAGTCTTCCCCCGCATCCTCAATGTCTTCGCACCGCAGCACCCGGCCCAGATCATCGTCCTCGGTTTCGCGGCCGTGATTGCCGTGGGGACCGGGCTGCTGATGCTGCCGGTCTCCCGGAACGGTCCCGGGTCCGCGCCGTTCGTGGATGCCCTGTTCACGTCGACGTCGTCGGTCTGCGTCGCGGGGCTCGTCACCGTTGACACGCCGGTGTACTGGAGCGGCTTCGGGAAGGTGGTGATCCTGGCCCTGATCCAGATCGGCGGGTTCGGGATCATGTCCTTCGGCACCCTGCTGGGTGTGCTGCTGGCCCGCAGGCTGGGCCTCCGTTCCCGGCTCGCGGCGGCCGCCGAGTCGCAGGCGACCGGCCTGGGTGCCGTCCGCCAGGTCATCCTGGGCGTCCTTGCCATCAGCCTCACCGTGGAGGTGATCCTCGCCGGGTTGCTGGCCGCGAGGTACGTCGCCGGCTACGGCTACTCCCCCGACCGCGCCCTCTGGCACGGCATCTTCCACTCGGTGTCCGCCTTCAACAACGCCGGGTTCGCCCTGCATTCGGACAGCCTGATGGGCTTCGCGGGCGACCCCTGGATCTGCCTGCCGATCGCCGCTGCGGCGATCATCGGCGGCCTCGGTTTTCCGGTGCTGTTCGAACTGCACCGGCAGTACCACCGGCCCATCCACTGGAGCATGAACACCAAGCTGGTCCTGCTCGGCACCGCCGCGCTCCTGGTGGGAGGCGCCGGGTTCCTGACCGCCGTCGAATGGTCCAACCCGGCCACGCTGGGAGGGCTCAGGCCCGGCGAACGCGTCCTGGCCGGCTTCTTCCAGTCGGTCACCGCCCGCACGGCAGGCTTCAACAGCATCGACATCGGACAGATGCATCCGGTGTCCTGGCTCGGGATGGACATCCTGATGTTCATCGGCGGCGGCCCCGCAGGCACAGCCGGCGGCCTGAAAATCACCACCTTCGGGGTGCTGTTCTTTATCCTCCTCACCGAGCTGCGGGGCGGAACGGGTGTGAACATCTTCGGCAAGCAGCTGCCCCGCGCCGTGCAGCGCCAGGCCATCACCGTGGTGCTGCTGTCCATCGCCCTGGTGGTCGGATCCACCGTTTTCCTGATGCTCATTACGGACTTCGGCCAGGAACGGATCCTGTTTGAGGTGGTGTCGGCCTTTGCGACGACGGGACTATCCACCGGGATCACCGCGGCTTTGCCGCCGGCCGGGCAGCTGGTCCTGGTCCTGCTGATGTTCGTCGGGCGCCTCGGCCCGGCGACCCTGGGCGCAGCCCTGGCACTGCGGGAGCGCCCGGTTCTGTATGACTACCCGAAGGAAAGGCCCCTCATTGGCTAAGAACGTCTTCTCCCGCAACGGATACCGGCCCGCGTTGGCGGACTCCGTCGTCGTCATCGGCCTGGGCCGCTTCGGCGGCGCCCTCGCGCTGGAACTCGAGGCCCAGGGCACCGAGGTGCTCGGCATCGACGCCAGCGAGGAAATCGTGCAGTCCTACAACGGCCGGCTCACCCATGTGGTGCGGGCGGACTCCACACGGGAGGAGGTGCTGCGCCAGCTCTCCGTGCACGAGTTCGACCGGGCCGTGGTGGGCATCGGCAGCGACATCGAGGCGAGCATCCTGACCACCTCGCGCCTCCTCACGTTCCGCAAACCGCAGATCTGGGCCAAGGCCATCAGCGATCCCCATGCCGAGATCCTGGAGCAGCTCGGCGTGAACCACGTGATCCGCCCGGAGCACGACATGGGCAAGCGCGTCGCCCACCTGGTCCGGGGCTCCCTGCTCGACTACGTGGAGTTCGAGGACGACTTCGTGATGATCCGCACCAGCCCTCCCGCCGAGGCGCAGGACCGCCCCCTCGGCGTGCTGGGCATGCGGGACAAGTACGGCATCACGATCGTCGCGGTCAAGCGCCCCGGCGGCACGTGGGGCCACACCACTGCCCAGACGGTGCTGTATGAGGAGGACCAGATCATCGTCCAGGGCAGCAAGACCCAAGCCGAATTCTTCAGCAACCTCCCCTGACGGTCACCCCGCCTCGACGAAGGTCACCTGCCGCCACGCGCCGGGGCCCGGCTTCGGCGCGGGCTGCTTCCGCGCGGGCTGCTTGGGCACGGGCTGCTTGGGTACTACGGGATTCAGCACCGCCGGGTCGAGCACCGACGCGGCCGGCACGGCGGGTGCCGGTTTCTGCACGACGTCAGGACCGGATTTCCCGACGGCGGGATTCCCGACGGCGGCGGCTGGCCTTCCGGCCGGCACCCGCCGGACGCTGAGCTGCTCAAGGTCCAGGAGCCTGCGAGCGCCGGTCCGGGCGTCGATGATCCAGAACAGGTCAATGTCCGGCAACGTGCTGACCACCCTTCCCTGGTGGGCGAGGCGCCCACGGTGCCACGCCTCGATCTCGTCCCCTGCGGCAAGCTCCGCCAATGACCGCACTTGGAGGTCCCCATCCTCGCCCATCACCGGGCTCCTTTCACGAAACCGTTTCAACAAGGCCAGCCTGCACCATGAAGTTTTCTGCAGCGTTTCGGGGTGGTGTGTTCCAGGTGTCTACGCTGTTTCCGGTTCCGCAGAAAACAGCACCGCCGGCGCGTCCGTCGCAGCGCTAGTTCCCAAGGCGCGGTCGAGTCCGCGGCGAAAATGCTGGGCCTTCCGAAGCGTGGTTGCTGGGGGCCGGCGGGTAGAGGACGTCTTCACGGCTGTAGTGCCCCACAACATCGAAAATTCGCTTCGCGGTCATGGAGCGCCCCAGGTCGACGTCTGCGGCAACGATCCCTTCCTGATCATAGAGAGGACCTGCTATGGCACTGCCGTTAAGTGGCTCGAAGATCGCCGCTCCACCTCGTCCGAGCGCCCTGCCACCGTCTGGCAACTGCACCGGGAAGTCATCCGGAAAAGCAGAGCGGGGAATATATTGAGGAGCCGAGACCACGAACGCACCGGATTCGATCGCGATGTGACTCACCGTGGAGATCCAACCGTCAGAGTCATCGGCCGTCGGGGCCGCCCAGATCTGCACGCCCTGACGATACATCTCATATCGGGCGAGAGGCATGCGGTTCTCCCAACAAATGAGGCCGCCAACCCTCCCGACTGGAGTCTCGGTAACATTCAGGTCCTGTCCGTGACCGACGCCGTGGAAAAGGCGTTCGTGCATCGTGGGCATCAACTTGCGATGTTTCCAGAGCAAACCCTCAGGACCCAGCAAGAGCATGGTGTTGTAGAGACTTCCCGGCCTGGCGGATTCCCGTTCGTTCACTCCAAGCACGCAGTAGATGCCATGCTCGGCACATGCCTTGATGAAACGGTCGATGTGGGGGCCGGGGACGTCGACAGAGTTGTCCCAGAGACGGATCCACATCTCATCGAATCCGTCGAACCGGGCCGCTTGGTAGGCCCATGCCCCTGACGGGTAGAGCGGGATAAACGTTTCAGGAAAAACCGCGAGTTTCACGCCCTGGCCTGCTGCCTCGCCCAGGAGATGGAGCGCCATTGACACCGAGGCCTCCGCATCGAGGATTACCGGGGTGGCCTGAATTGCAGCGATGCGCACAGTTCCTGTGGACATGACGAAACGTTGGCATGCATGCAGCGCTTCGTCAAGACTTCAGATTTCATTGGTCAGCAAGCCCATTAGGGGCTCTTGCTCACCTCCAGGCCGTTGGCGCGTAAAAGCTCATCCTGAAGGAGCTCGCAGGCTAGCTGGGGTTGGACCAGCTTTGCAGCTCGACGAGGTTGCCCTCCGGATCGCTCACGTAGCACCACGTGACCCGCCGTCCGTCGGCCGTCTGCAGCGTCACAATGTCGCCGGCGTCCGCCCCGCCGTTGTCACGGACGGATTCCCGGGCAGCGGTGACGTCGTCGACCACGAAGGCGATGTGGCCCCAGCCGGTGCGATTGGCAGCCGGCGTACCGCCCGCCACGTTCTCGCCGTACGTGTAGATCTCGAGCGTCGGGCCGGTGTCACCGTGGCCGGGCAGTCGCATGTGGACGCCGCGCAGGGTCGCCCCGGGCACGGCCGTTCCCCGCTCCAGATCGGAACCGCCGTAATCGCGCTCGGGCGGGACGACCACGCAGCCGAAGACACGCCCGTAGAAGTCGGCGAGTCGTCGCCAATCGGTGGCAATCACGTTGACGTGGCCGAACCGGGCGCCGTGGGGAACCTGTGTCATGACCTCGATGCTAGTACCTTGGGCAGCGCCGGTAGTTCATATGTCTATCGCGTTGCCCAATGCAATCAAATGAGTGTTCATAGCAGACCATCTCGCAAAGAGCTCGGCCAAGGGCCTGTCATGCTGCTGCTCGACGCGAATGTGTCGACCTGGTTCCAGAAGGAGTGGGAGCACCAGACGAACTGCACCTACAGGAAGGCGGAGCGAAGCTGCCAAGGAGTAAGCAGTCCACACCTGGTCGGGATCGGCACGGCAACCGGCATCGCGGAGGCCGCTAAGATACCCAGCCAAGACGGCTGACTCCAACTCCCGGATTTGCTCCACTGGGACGTCCCCGAACGCGATGGTGGCGCTGACCAGCGTCGCCAGGTCCTCTCCCACAGCGGCAGTGCCTACGAACGCCCAATCAATCAGGACCGTCTGCTGGTTGGCGTCTCGGCCCCTGGAGAACATGTTTCGCCGGTGGACGTCCAGGTGGCAAAGAGTTTGCGGGAGGCTTTCAAGCAACTCGAGTTTTTGCTCTCGCTCACTCCAGAACCGAAGGATGGCGTCCACATCCTGATAAACCGGCTTGATAACGGGATCGTTCTGAAGCAAGCCCAACCGGGCAACGGCTGAACCGGCTTCCTCCAGCCAACCCCTTAGCCAGCGGCGACTCAACCAGAACTTTGACGGATCTGCCCCTGCTTCTACGAAGCGTCCGTTGAACCTCCCCAGATGGTAGGCCGCCAGACGGTAGCGGGACAATGGCCAGACCTCGTGGTCCACGATGTCTTCCAACCACAGCCACGCCGTGCCATCCGGGCGTCGCATCCGGCCAAGGCAGCGAGGCATAGTAAGAGACTCGGTCGTCGGGAGCAGTCCCGAACCATACGCATGGTATTCGCGCTGGGTGTAGTTCCAGAAAGTGGCGTCGTGTGAATCAGGCGGGAGAATCTTCAGGATATCGGACCAAGGAATGTCACCTTCTGGACCGTGCATCGTGCCGTTCAAGCGATACACCCCATACGCTTCACCCCCTCCCGCATGGAAAGGGGTGATTTTCCACGACGCCACTTCTGCTTTGGTTGCTCCAGGGCCGCGTACCACCCAAGACAGCATTTCCCCGTCTATGGCAGGCAAATGCTCAAGCTCATTCACTGCAGGACCATCCCAGGAACTAGCGGTCGTCCACTCGCGGGGACTTCCCCTGATTCTGCGCTTGGAGCAACCAGTTTTGCAATGAAATCGCTGCCCATCTGGCGGGCTCTGCGCACTAGTCAGCCTCGCAGTTTCCCGATGAGATTCGCTCAGGATGTAAAGGGTCTTGAGGGTCTGCGGCAGTTCCCCGACGAATTTCTTCAGAGAGTGACGGCGATCTTCCCGCGGGCATTGCCGGCGTCGAAGTAGCGCATGGCGTCCGGAACCTGGTGCAGCGGGTAGGTGCGGTCGATGGCGGGGGTGAGGGTTCCGGCGTCGAGGAGTCCGGACAGGTACTCCAGGTCCTCGCTGCCCTCGCGAACGGCGAGCATGGTGAGCCGCTGGCGGATGACCAGGGACAGGGCCAGTGCCCGGAACTGCCGGCCGATGCCGCCGGTCCAGGGGCCGCCCTCCTCCCCTCCGGCGACGACGGCCGTGCCGGAGGGCGTGAGGGCGCGGCGCAGGCGTGCGAGCGTGGGGTTTCCGGCGAGATCCAGGATGACGTCGTACTTCCGGGTGCCGTCGGCGAAGTCCTCGCGGGTGTAGTCGATGACATGGTCGGCGCCGAGGGCGCGCACCAGGTCCATCTTCGACGTGCTGCACACGCCCGTGACCTCCATCCCGGAGGCCTTGGCGAGCTGCACCGCATAGCTGCCGACGCCGCCGGAGGCCCCCAGGATGAGCACCTTCTGCCCGGCCGTGATCCCACCGGCGCGGAGCCCCTGCAGGGCGGTGCTGGCGGACACCGGGACCACTGCCGCCTGCTCGAAGGAGAGGTTTCCGGGCTTGAGGGCGAGCTTGTCCTCAAGCGCCACGGTGTACTGCGCGTACGAACCATGGCCGAAGCCGAACACCTCGTCACCGGGACGGAACCGGGTGACGGCCGATCCCACGGCCACGACGGTCCCGGACACGTCCAGCCCCGGAACCGGATTCGTCGGTTTCCGGAGGCCGAACACGAGGCGGAGCAGGTACGGCTTCCCCGTGGTCAGGTGCCAGGTGCCGCGGTCCATTCCTGCAGCGTGGACCCGGATTAGCGCTTCGTTGGCCTTCGGCTCGGGCTTCGGGATGCTCGCCAAACGCAGAACGTCGGCCGAGCCGTAGGCGTCCTGCACGATGGCCCGCATTGACCCGCCCCCGGATTGCGCATCCTCCATCGAGGGTGCCTCTGTGACGCGCTGGCCGTCAGAATCCATGACCGTTTCCTTTTCGAGTAGGGCGAACTTTTTCGTACGCTGTACGAAAAAGATTAGCGTACAGTGTACGAAAGAGCTAGAGCCCGGGAGGACCAATGTCGACAGCAGCCCAGGAGCGTACGACGAAGCGCGTTTCGCTCAGCCGGGAAAGGGTGCTCCGCTGCGCGGTGGAGCTGGCGGACGAGTCGGGACTTGCCGCGCTGACCATCCGCTCGCTCGCGCAAAGCATGGGAACAAAGGCCATGTCGCTGTACCACTACGTCGCCAACAAGGAGGAGATCCTGGACGGCATCGTGGACCTGGTCTTCAGCGAAATCGGCCCCCCGTCGGCGGAAGGCGACTGGCGCGATGAGATGCACCGCCGGGCACATGACGTGCGGGGCGCGCTGCAGCGCCACCCCTGGGCCGTGGGTCTGCTGGAATCCCGGAGCTCCCCCGGCCCGGCAACGCTGCACCACCACGAGGCGACCCTGGCCACGCTGCGTGCCGCGGGGTTCTCCGTGCGGATGACGGCGCACGCGTACGCCCTGCTGGACAGCTACATCTACGGCTTCGCGCTGCAGGAAGCCGCCCTGCCGTTCAAAGGCCGGGACACCGCCGCCGAGGTCACGGCGCCGATTGTGGAGATGTTCTCCACCGGCCAGTACCCGCGCATGGTGGAGATCGCCACCGAGCACGTCCTCAAGCCGGGCTATGACTTCGGTGACGAATTCGACTTCGGGCTGAACCTCATCCTGGACGGCCTGGGCCGCCTGCTCGACGCGCCCCAGTTTTAACCGGTTGACACTGCCACTCTGCACCCAGATAATGCGAATCAGGCCCCATTGTGAGTGCCTATTCGATATTATTCAGAATTTCACTGGCGTCGTTTGACGCGCTGCTGCACAGATCGCTCAACGTCTGCTGATCGTCGCCTCCGAGACGGCTATGGCTGGGACGGCCGATTCACCCTCAACGCGGGCCTCCACCACTACGGCCCCCTCAGGAATGCGCCATGCCCACTCATTTCCGCCTTTTCCTAGCGCCCTTGCTCGCCTTGGCGACAATAGGCGCTTTCGCTTTGCCCAGCGACGCGCCCAAAACGGCCCTCGCCGCCCCCACGACAGTCACCCTCAACCCCGTGGCGGACACCTATGTTTCCACCGCCTCGCCAAACAGCAACTTTGGCCGGGCGACTTCCTTGGCGGTGTCCCAGAACACCTACCGCGTATTGCTAAGGTTCGATGTTTCACTGCCAGCGGGCAGCAGCATCACCAATGTGAGCTTCAGGATCTATTCGAGAACCTCGGTAAACGCGAGCCTGATCGTGCACCCCGCCAGTAACGCCTGGGAAGAAACGACCGTGACTTCCGCCAACCAGCCTGCCTGGCAAACGGCGGAACTTGCCCGGACGGGAGTGCTGCGCTCGAGCCAATACGCGAGTGCAGCTTTGCCAACGAGTGCCGTCGCGCCATCCGGCAGCGTTAGTTTCGGGCTCAATACGTCCGGGTCGCAGGGCAGCCTGGCTTCCCGCGAGGCCTCGCAGCGGCCCCAACTCGTCATTACCTACGATCCAACCCCGCCGCCAGCCATCCCCATTGTGCTACCAGTGGTCGAGACCGTTGGCTTTTCAGGCTCGGGAGACATTTCAGATGACTCTGCCATTTGGGTCGATCAAGCAAACCCGTCCAATAGCGTGGTGATCGCCGACAAGAAGGCGACCTCCGGCGGTGGAATCGGAGTGTTCGGCATGGACGGCAAGCTGATCCAGTTCCGCGGCGACGGGATGATCGGCAACGTCGACGTGAGGACCAGTTTCCCCCTGGCGGGGCAATCGGTAGTGCTGGTCGGGGCCAATAACCGGACGAACAACACGCTGGCCCTATATTCCTTGGACACTGTGACCAGAACCCTTTCGCCCATCGCCGCCCGTAGCATCGCAACTTTTGCGCCCAACTACGGTTTCTGCCTGTATCGCAGCAGTGCTAGCGGTAAGTTTTATGCCTTTGTCACACCGTACGTTTCGGGTAGCATCCAGCAATTCGAACTGTTCGACAACGGTGCCGGCAAGGTCGACGCAACCCTTGTTAGGACGCTGCCAATCAACAGCATCTCTGAGGGCTGTGTCGCTGATGACGGCCTGGGCCATCTTTATGTTGGCCAGGAAGACGTGGCCCTCTGGAAATACGGGGCCGAACCCGACGCCGGTGACAGCCGCGTGGCAGTCGACACCGCCGGCGGAGGCCGGCTGGTGGCCGACATCGAGGGGATGAGCATCGAATACGGTCCGAACGGTACGGGGCGGCTCTTCGTCTCCAGTCAAGGCGATTCCACAATCGCGGTCTATGACCGTGCCGGCGGCAATGCCTTCCTCACGAAGTTCAGCATCGGCGCCAGCGGGACCATTGACGCCGTGACGGGCACCGACGGCGTCGACGTCACCCCACTGAACGCGGGGCCTCAATTCGAACAAGGGCTCCTCGTGGTCCACGACGACACCAACACCGGAGGGACTTCGTCCAACCTGAAGTACGTCCCGCTGAGCGCGATTATTGGGTGACGTCGGCATCCCCCATCGAAGGGACAGCACTAGTTCCAGCCACCGCCCATCCGGATCCGGCCCGGCACGCCCGCGGCGCCGTTGCCGGTGTACAGCCAGAGGACACCGGACGTGTCGACGGCCAGGAGGTCGTTGCGGACGTCGCCATTGAAGTCGCCGCGGCCGGCCATGGCGGACATGTAGTTCCACCCGCCGCCCATCCGCACTCTGGCAAGCCAGCCCGCGCGCCCGTTTCCGGGGTAGAGCCACAGCGTGCCGGCGGTGTCACGCGCCATCAGGTCGGCGCGGCGGTCGCCGTTCATGTCGCCGGCACCGACGAGGGCGGTCATCACGTTCCAGCCGCCGCCCACGCGGACGCGCGGCAGCCAGCCGCCACGCCCGTTGCCCGGGTACAACCACATTGTTCCGGCGGTGTCCCGCGCCAGCAGGTCCGATTTGCCGTCGGAGTTCATGTCGCCAAGGCCCACCATGGCCGTCATGATGTTCCAGCCGCCGCCCACGCGGACGCGCGGCAGCCAGCCGCCACGCCCGTTGCCCGGGTAGAGCCACAGTGTTCCGCCGGTGTCACGGGCGAGCACATCCGGCCGGCCGCCACCGTTCATGTCGCCGGTCCCGACGACGGCGGACATCACGTTCCAGCCGCCGCCCACGCGGATGCGGGGCAGCCAGCCGCCGCGTCCGTTGCCCGGGTACAGCCACAGAGTTCCGCCTGAGTCACGCGCCAGGACATCGGCCTTCCGGTCCGAGTTCAGGTCTCCGGCGGCAACGATCATGGTGATGTGAACACGGTCCGGCAGTACCGCGGCCGCGGCGTCCACCAGGCCGGCGCCGCAGCCCAGCGGGCATCCTGCGGGCATGGGCCGTGCGGTGGCTTTGAGCCGTTCCTCCACAGCGGCGGGGGTTGCGCCCGCGCCGAGCCTGGCCATCAGCAGTGCGGCCGCACCGGCAACATGCGGAGCGGCCGACGACGTTCCCTGGGACGGGTGGTACGAGTCCGCTGCTTCCGTTGTATCGCCGTCGTTCGACGCCGAAAAGATGCCGTCATAACCGCTGACGGTCATATCTCCCCCCGGCGCGGTGACGTCCACGGCAGGTCCGAAGTTGGAGTAATAGGCCCGGGCGCCGGTGCGGCCGCTGGCCGCGACGGCAATGACGTTCTGGCAGTTGGCGGGTTCAGACTCGGAAGCGGGGATGTTCTCGTTTCCGGCCGCTACCACGACGACCGCTCCCTTCCGGTGAGCGGTGTTGATCGCCTCCTGAAAGGTTACGGAACATGGAAAACGGCCACCCAAACTCAGATTGATGACGCGGGCGGGATTAGGGTTGAGAGGCAGATCGTCTACTTGCTCCCCGACTGCCCAGAGAACGCCTGCGACAATGTCCGTGAGTTGCCCCTCACCGCACGCGCCGAGCGCACGTACCGGAAGGATTTTGGCATGGGGAGCTACCCCTGCGACGCCTACCCCGTTCCCGGCAAACGCAGCGATGATCCCTGCCACATGGGTGCCGTGCCAGGACGACGGCGAGTCCAGACTGCAGAGCGCAGGTTCCCCCCAGTCGCCTTCGTCGGTGGGATCTGGATCGCGGCCGTCCTCATCACGGGCAAACTCCGGCTTCAAGATCATGTCATAGCCCGGCAGCACGTTCGCTTCCAGGTCGGGGTGATTGATGATGCCGGTGTCCACCACGGCCACGACCTCGCCCGCGCCGCGGGTGACATCCCAGGCTCCGGCGGCACGAACACCTGCGGGTTCCTGGAACAGGTTCCACTGATAAGGCACACCGGGATCATTCGGCAAGGCAGCCTTCGCCTGCAGGATGGTGTCCGGTTCGGCATAGGCGACGGCGGGATCGGCCCGCAGCGTTGACAGGAGCGTCTCTGCTTCAGCGGCGCCGAGCTTCTTGCCGGTGCGCAGAACGCGTGCGCCGCCAACTGTGGCCCGGACATCCTTGGCCTGTGTGCCGAGCTTGGCCGCCGCGTGGCCGAACACCTTAGCCCGGTCCGCGGGAGCTGCTGCTGCGCCGTTCTTGTACTTGACGATGAACTGGTCGGTCGGGACGGCACCGCGGGCCGGGGCAAGTTCGGCCGGAGCCGTCTTCGGCGCGGCACGGAACGGTGCGGGCTCATCCTCAGCCGCTGACGCGGGCGGCGCGATCAGGACCGCGGCTACCAGCGCGGCGACGCCTGACAGTGTCAGGGATGCACGGAAGAGAGATTGGCGCTGGTGGGGCATTAAGACCATCCTGTGCGGCGTATGTCCTGCCCTGAAGGCTCGGACATGATTGAGGCGCGACCCCCCGCCGCGTCCGGGACCAGTCTACCGGCGGGTGTGACATCCGTCGCTCGGCAGGTGCAGGGCCGATATTCAGTTGATCCAATCTTGAGCAAGTGCTGATCGAGGATTGATTGGAAGCAGACGTTTTCCTGAGCGGCGCCGTGCATCGTAGCGGTGTCAGAAGAAAAAGGTCTCTAGAAACGGATCAGTCCCCATGGACACGTCAGCCAGTTCAGATACAGCCTCCGGCTCAGTGGCAGGAATACCTCTTGCCGCCGCCCGGCGCATTCTGGGCATGGTCGTCGGCACCGTCATCACGGTCGTTTTCCTGGCTGTCTGTGTGGCGGCACCCCTGCTCCACATCGGCTTCTCACCGGTACTGACCGGCAGTATGCGTCCGGCTTTCGCCCCCGGCGACCTGCTGATCACCGCGCCGCAGGCTGTGGCCGGCCTGCAAACCGGCCAAGTGGCCGTCTTTACCCCGCCGGGCGAAACCGTCCCCTATGCCCACCGCATCACGGCCCTGGGCGGCAACAACCCGGACCGCCCGGTGCTCACCACCAAGGGCGACGCCAACCCGGCTCCGGACCACTGGCGGGCCACGCTGAACCAGGACCAGGTACCCGTGGTGGTCGCCACCGTCCCGATGGTTGGCAACGCGCTGCTCTGGGCACAGAACCCAGTCCAGCGGGCCATCTTTACCGCGTTGTTCGGGCTGTCTGTAACGGCCGCCAGCGTGGTCTGGATCCTCCGCGCACCCCCCACAGTTTCCGGGCAGCCCAGCCCGGCTCCCGCCCTCTAACTCAATACCCAACACCGAAGTAAGGATCTCCAATGTCCGGTCTCTCAGCCCGCCCTGCCCGTCGTCCAAACCCCCGCCTGCTGGCTGCCTTCGCAGTCGGCGCCGCCGGGCTTGCCATCACCGGCGGTGGCGTCTACGCCGCACTGAACGCCACGGCGTCCAGCAGTGCCCAGGCCGCCACCAGCGGCGTCCTGAGCCTGACCATGGCCGACAACGGCACCGGCTTTAGCCAGGGTGTCTCCAACCTCGCCCCCGGCGATGTCGTGAACCGCTACGTCACGCTGACCCAGGGCGCCGGCCTCGCCGGCAAGGACCTGACGCTGGCTGTCGCTGACGCCACTCCGACCGTGCTCACAACGCACGAAACCAAGGGACTCCGCGTCACGGTCACCGAGTGCTCCGGCGCCTGGACCCCAGGAGCGGGTACCTGCAGCGGAACCCCAACGGTCCTCCTCACCAGCGCGGCACTGAGCGCCCTCGGCGCACCGGTCTCGGTCAAGACCGGCAACATCGCGGCCAACAGCACAATGAACCTGCAGATTGCCCTGACGCTACCCGACCAGGATGAAACCACCGTCAACGGCACAGCACCCGTCGGCACGGTCCAGGGCCTGTCCTCTGCCCTGACCTGGACCTTCGGCGAAACCCAGCGCACCGCCAGCACCACCGGAAGCTAAGTGAAGTGAGTGTGCACTCCCTAAGCGGCAGAGCGGGGGCCGCTGCAGCGGCCACCGCTTTGCTGCTGTGCACCTCACTGGCAACGGCGGACGCTGCTGGCAGCGCGCAGGCCCGGTCGGTTCCGGCGGCAGTGACCAGCGCCAGTTGGGGGGCCATCGCCGCCATAAGGGAAACCGCGCCGTACGCCCTCGCGCCGCTCGTGATCAGCTTCCCGCACGGCGGGACCGCGGGGCAAGGAAACGTGAAAAGCCAATCGGAACTGTTCGCCGTCGTGAACGTTGGAAACCTCAGCCTGACGGCCGCCGAATATACGGTGACCGCGTCCAACGCCGCGCCGTTCAGCGTTGAGGCCTGCAGCGGCGCATGGGTCCAGAGAGATCACAGCTGTTCCGGGCAGCTGACAGTGCTGACGACTGCATCGACCGCCACGATGTCGTCGATCGTCCCCTCCGCGCCAGGCGCAGCCATTTCGCTGCGTGCACGCCTCACCGGCCAGGCTCCCAACCACACCACTGTGACAATCAACGTGAGGGTCACCCGCGCCCAAGTCCGGCCGGGCACCATGTCCGGAAGCTGATCATGTCCCAGGGTGACCAACCCACACCCACCGCTGCACGAGGAAAGGAGCCGCCATGGCCCCGGAAGGCACTGACGCCGTCTTCTCCTCCACGCCCTTGCTTCGCCTCGCCGAGGACATCCAAAGCAGCACGGCCGCGGCAAGCTACGCGGGCGATTTTCTGCACCTGTTGCCGGCCAGGGTGAAACGCATCCGCAACGCCCTGCGGGACCAGGACACTGCGGCGGCTTTGGATGCCGTCCTCAGCCTGAAAGTGAATGCCCACATGGTCGGCGGGCTGGCGGTGGAACGGGACTGCTGCGCGCTGGAACAGTGCCTGCACGACGGCGACGCCTCCGCCGCGGTCGGCGTCGCCGAAAATGTTGCCAGGGACAGCCTCGCGCTCCAGTTGGCCCTGAAGGAGTTCCTCCGGAAGGCCGGGGACAAAAACCTGGGTCAGTAGTGCCCCGCCGAGATCGCTGCGAGTGACACATGCCGCTGATACGTTCGACGCATGACGCAACTGCCCCCTGACCCGTTGCCGCTGATGGCAAACGATCTTTCAAAGCGTGACGGCTTTGACCACGAGTTCCTGGGACAGCAGGTACCCCTACCCTCGTTGAAGGGCATGGACACTGTCCTGCTGCCGTACACACATTTTTCGGTCCTCATGCGCACCGACAGGCGCCTGGCCGCCATCACGGGCCTCGGCATCGATGGTGAGAAATTGATGGACCTCAGCCGCTCCGGAATCACCTGGAAGTTGGATCCACGGCTGCCCGCGGACCAGCAAACAGGCGAACGGGTCTACGCGAACAACGACATCGACCGGGGCCACCTCGTGCGGCGCGCCTCAGCCGTTTGGGGGGATACACGCGCCGAAGCAGCCCAAGCCAACGAAGACACCTTCCACTACACGAACGCAGCACCGCAGGCGGCCCGGTTCAACCAGAGCATGGAGCTCTGGCTGGGTCTGGAAACGTACCTGTTGGACAACGCAGCCGATTTCCGTCGCCGGCTCATCGTCTTCACCGGCCCCGTCTTCAGCGACCACGACCCCATGTACCGGGCTGTGCAGATCCCGCTGCGGTTCTTCAAGGTCGCTGCGTTCATTCACAACACCGCCCTAGCAGCAACCGGGTACGTCGTAGACCAGACACCGGAGCTGCCTGACCTGTCACGGCCCGGAGTTCAGGGAGGGCCTCCCCCGCTTGGCCCGTTCCGGACCTTTCAAGTGCCGATCCGGGACATCGCCGCCCTCACCGGACTGGACCTCACACAGCTGATAGCGGCCGACCGCATGCCAATCGCTGCCGCACAGCCAACGGCCCCGCCAACCTCCACCTGGCGGCGCCTCCGCACACCGGAGGACCTCAAGCTGAACCTTTGAATTGGACGAAGTGCGTGGGGATCGATTCAGCTGGGGATCGATTCAGTAGAAGGAGATGAGTTCGACGAGCTCACCGACCCTGTCCTCGGGGTAGTTCCGGGCGATGTCTGCCTGGCTGAGGATGCCAACCAGGTCATGGCCGTCGATGACCGGCAGCCGGCGGACCTGGTGCTCCGCCATGACCCTGATCGCCTCTTCGATGGAATCGTCCGCACCGACGGTCACCGGCTTGCCCTGGCCAAAATCCCCGGCTTTTGCCTTCCGCGGGTCACCGCCCTCCGCGAAGCACTTGATGACAATGTCGCGGTCCGTGATCATGCCCTTGAGCCGGTTGTCCTCCCCGCAAATCGGCAGGGCGCCGACGTCCAGCTCTTTCATCTTCCGAGCGGCTGCTTCCAGCGTTTCGTTCTCACCGATGCATTCAACGCCGCCGGTCATGATTTCGCGTGCTGTTGTCATGGCATTCTCCTCAGATGATCTGAATGGGGCTTCTGGAGCTGCCCGGTCGGGCCGCTGCCCTCGGTTTCACCGAGCCCGGCGCCGGTTTCGGTACCGCATGATTCGATGAAGTTCGTTGAATTTTGCACTCATCGCCTTGCCATTAGCCGCGGCGTGCTCGTTGTTCTCCGTCATCCGGGATCCTTCCTGGAAGCAGTGCGCCCGAGTAGCGTGTGTGGAATTTTATCCATGATCATGGTCTGGCGACAGTGCTCTTTGGTTGGGGATGGAGGCGCCTGGAGCGGTTCAGTTCGGGTCGTCCGCAGTGTTCCACCTCCGGTTCCGTACGGTGGCCCTGGAAAGTCCGACGGCGGCGGATGCAGTCCCGCCCGAACGGGACCACCGATGAGGGAACCGGAGTGGAGGCAACAGGGAACGACCCCCGATTACCGGTTCTCGCTCGCCAACGAGCGAACGTTCCTCGCCTGGATCCGGACGTCTCTCTGATGAAGCCGGCCTCCGGAGTCCTGCTCGTACTGGCCGCCGCAGTCATCGGAGCAATAGTCTTCTCGGCGTTGCCCGCCGTCGGCTGATCTTCGCGTTCCAGGCGTCGCCCCACGCCGCGCCGCGACACGCCCGGTACTCTTCCCCCGGAGCCCGTCATGCCCCACACTATGGTCAGGAGTCGTTCCCATCGCGGAAGGCAGGTCAACCATGGTCCCTCTCATCTCCCTTGCAGCTCTCATCAGCCCGCAGGAACACAGGCCCGGAGCAAGCCTCCCCGGCCCGTGGAATCCACCGATCTGACAGAGCTGACGGACCTGTATCTCAGGTCCTACCATCCCGAAGCGGACCGTCTGGACGCCGAAAAGGCAGCCAGCAGGATCAGCAGGATCTTCGCCGGCGCGCACGGAACCCCCATCCCCCAGGCGTCCCTGGCGATAGTCAATGCGGTCGGCCAGATCACCGCAGCCATCCTGGTCACCGACCGCCATGTCGGCGCGTCCAACCCGGGAACGCCCTACATCGCCGAGCTTTTCACCCACCCTGACCACCGCAGGCAGGGGCTGGCCGAAGACCTCCTGCGCCGTGCCATGGATGTCCTGCACACGCTGGGACACAGGACCGTTGCCGTCACCGTGCACAGCAGCAACGCCCCCGCCATGGCCCTGTACCTCTCCAGAGATTTCCGCCGCCTCACGCGGCGGGGCGGGGACGACTAACCAGTTCCTGCAGCGTCAGCCGGTGGCGGCCGCACCGAGCGCGATGGCCGCTGTCTGTTCCTGCCCGCCCCGCTCGAGGGTGATCTTGACGGTGGCCCCGGCGGTGAACTCGGAGGACGTTCCGGACATCTTGTCCTGTACCGATAGGCCCAGCTGGCCGTGCGTCGCCGAGCCCGTGGTGATGATCTCTCGCGCCACCCGCTTGGCTGCGTTGATCGGGATGGAGATACCCAAGCCGATGTTGTCGGCTTGGGCGGAGGATGAATCGGCGGAGGCGATGGCAACGTTTACGCCGATGATCTCGCCCTGTGTGTTGGTCAGCTCACCGCCTGAATTTCCGGGTTGATGGCCGCGTCCGTTTGGATGACTTTAATGCTGGTGGAGGCCTGCCCCGCGCTCGAGGAGTCGTTCTGTGAGCCAGGAACGGCCGATGCCTTCCATCTAGTGGTGCACTGAAGCTTCCCGTCTTAGCGTGGCATTGGCAGAGGGTCGCGAGGGAATTGCTCACGATTAGGGCACGGCGCGACAAACCGGTTAAGTGCCCTTACCCTCAGACGAGGCTGCGGCGATTTGTAGCGGTAAAGGAATCCGCGGGAGTCCCTTCTTGGGGCGGGGCCTCCACCCGGCTTTCTTGGACGCGCGACGCATTCGTCGCGGGAGGCGTGTGGCTGAGTCCGTCTTTGGGAAACGAGTCCGCGTAACGTTCGTCCTTCCCCAAGTGAGGCGATGACGGCCTAATCCATGGCGGCGTGGACGAACATTGGCGGCCATTGCATCGTTAACTGACTGACGTCATCACATTCCAGCCGGCGCCGATCCTCGTCCTGGGGCCAAAGTCCCCTCGGCCGTCTCCGGGGTAGAACCACAACACGCCGCTGCTGTCCCTGGCCACCATGTCCGCAGTGCCGTCGCCAACCCAACCGCTGTTTTGCCGCCTTTGGCTGTTGAGATCCCCTGTGCCGACAATCGCCGTCATGTCATTCCAGCCCGCGCCAACCCGCAACGGGTGACGCAACCCGCCTGTGCCGTCCCCCGGGTAAAACCACAGAACGCCGTTCCGGTCGCGGGCGAGCAGGTCACCTCTGCCGTCCCGCATCCGATCCTCCGCCGGCGTGATCGCCGTCATGGGGTTCCAGCCGCTGCTAACCATCGCCCGAGTGGGAAAGGCCCCCTTGCCGTTGCCCCGGTATGACCACAGCACACCGCCCTTGTCCCGTGCCAGCAGGTCGGCTTTGCCGTCGTCGTCAAAGTCTTCTGTGGCGGCGAGGGCGGTCATGACATTCCAGCCGCCGCCGACCCTCGTACGCGTCAGGAAGGCGCCATTGCCATTGCCATTGCCATTGCCCGGATAGAACCACAACACGCCGCTGCTGTCCCTCGCCAAGGCATCAGCCTTGCCGTCGGTGTTAAGGTCGGCGGCGCCGGCGATTGCCGTCATAACATTCCAGCCGCCGCCCACCCTCGTACGCGTCAGGAAGGCGCCCTGGCCGTTTCCCGGGTAGAGCCAGAGCACACCGCCGCGGTCCCTAGCCAAGACATCAGTCCGGCCGTCGCCGTTGAAGTCGTTCCGCTGCGCGGGGTATCCGAATGCCGGTCCTCGGCCCAGGTCATAACGGGTCCAGCCGTATGGTCCTGACGGCTCTGGCTTGAGCGGGTCCATGCCGAACGAATTGATCCAGCCGGTCGCAACCAGGTCCCCATCTGGTGCCAGCGCCGCGTCAGCCATGTATGCGTCTCCCTGCGGGAAGCCTGACATCACCGCGCCCTCCGTGCCGAAGGTACCGTCTACTGTCCTGTCAGCACGCAGTCGGAAAATTGCGAAAGCGGTGGCTCCCTGCAGCGTCCTATTTCCTGCTGCCAGGAGTCTGTTGGTGCCGTCAATCTGGAGACTGACTATGTGCAGGTCTCCTGGTGATGCCAGATCTGCCAGGAACGTCCCATCGGCGTCATAGGCGCTCAGCCGTTGATGGAATACAGCGACAGTCCCGTCCGAGTACGCGGCAACCTCTAGGCCCGTGGAGGGAAGGTGAACTGAACCGCCCACTCCGAAAGAGGTGTCTAAGCCGCCCTCCGGCAGGAAACGAAGCAGACGTCCCCCGCCTCTTGTCGATCCCGCAATGATTACCCTGCCCGCGCCATCTATGGTCACGCTTTGCGCTGCCCAGCCGTCGTAGGGGTCTTCAGGATTCATCGGCACCTGGTCGAAACTGGACACCAACGATCCGTCGGCGGTATACCGCCATGCCGTTGCCTTGCGCCAAAAGATGGACCCGTTCCAGGTCAGCGCAGTCCCGGCCGCCACTATGGTTCCGTCGACAGCCACGTCAAAACAACTGAAAATGTTGTCGCTGCTGCCTCCGGGAACGGCAGTTCCTGCCGTTCCGAAGGCCTCGTCCACAGCACCGCGCTCGTCCAATCGCATCAGTTGCGTGCTGCTGAGCACGAGTATTCTGCCGTCATCTTGGACTTCCACGTCCGAGACGTCCGGGACTGAAGGAAACGTCGCCACTCCGCCTTCACCGAATGCTGGATCAAGTTCCCCGGCAGGAAGAAGGCGGATCACCCGCAGGACAGAAAGCGTGCTCGGATTGTGGAGCAGTCCAACGGTCACAGTGCGCCCCTGCAGATCAACGTCGACAGCAACTGCCCCCATGCCCTGCCCACCGCCAAGATCGACCACAGCTCTCCCGCGCACACCAAAGGAATCATCCAGGTATGGCGTATCTGCGGCTACAGCCACGGGCGGAGCAATAAGGCCCGCCACCGCAAGCGCTCCCGCGCACAGCAGGGCGAGAATGCCTTTCCTCAGCGTCTGAACCGACGTCGGTGAGTTAGTAGCGAACATGCTGTCCCCCCAAAGCATCCGCGGGTTGTTTCTCTACCGATACCCGTCCACGATCGCCGCAGCAATCTCTTTATACGCCCGCCGGGTCTCCGGCTTCAACACATCCAGGATCACCAGATCCCCGTCGGCGACTCCCCTGTCGTGCGGCACAGCGATCAGCTCGCGGCACATCCCGGCGAGGTGCTCCTCGATGGCGTCCTTGTCCACACGGGACGAGACTTCATCCTTGTCCGTGATCACCACGATCGCATTGCGGGCCAGCTCCTCGTAGCCGTGGCTCGCGAGCCACTGCAGCGTGCTACGGGCGCGCTTGGCGCCGCTCACCGCGTAGCCAGCGGCGATGATCAGGTTGTCCGCCGACTGCAGGATGCCGCTCATCGCATTGTGGGTCACACCGGTGCCGCAGTCGGTCAGCGCCACCGAGTAGTAGCTGGCGATGACCTTCCGGATCCGCAGGTACTCTTCCGCGGTGAGGGAGTCGGAGACCTCCGGGTCCTGTTCCCCTGCGATGAGATGCAGACGGCCGGAGTGGTGCATGTAGCGGGACAGCCCGGTCAGCGAATCGATGGAGTCGATGTTCTTGAGCAGGTCCGTGATGGTCCGCGGCGTGGTCTGCTGGTAGATGCCCTCGCCCAGGGCGCGCTCCACGAGGTCGCCGGAGTCCGAATTCGCGTCGATGAACGCCCATCCCGCAGGCGTCCCTGGCGATAGTCAATGCGGTCGGCCAGATCACCGCAGCAATTCTGGTAACAGGCCGCCATGTCGGCAGCGCCAACCCGGGAACGCCCACCATGGCCCTGTACCTCTCCAGAGATTTCCGCCGCCTCACGCAGCGCGGCGGGGACGACTGACTTACCGGAGATCCAACGACATGGCGGCGGTTCACCACCGCCGCGCAGTCATTCGGGGCCGGCGCCTGTTCCACTTTCACGGGAGAGGGGGAGGTCCATGAACTCGTACAGCTCACGCCACGCGTTATCCAGCCGCAGTTCCGCTAAGACGAGCTCCTCTTTGCCCTGGTTACCTCCACCTTTGGCGCCCTCCCGCAGCGCAACGACTTCGTGATACAGCGCATCAACGCGGTTTAACATCGTCTTGAATTGGTCGTCAGCCGTGGCAAGAGACTACGCCGGCAGGCGGGCATATACACACGGTTGGTGGCGATCGACCAGCTCACGCCGAAGATCACGCCGGCGCCGATGCGCTGCAGCTCAGAACGTCGGTCCGGGCACCGCCCGCCATCCTCATGAAGGCCGCCTCCGGAGCCCTGCTTGCACTCGCCGCCGTGGGCATCGGGGCCATCATTCTCGTGGGGGTGCCGGAATAGAATAAATACCGTCTAAGTTCAAAAGCTCCGCGTATTTATCAAAACTGCGCTAATCTTGATCTTTCCTTGCGGCATTCTTGACCCGATAGGCATATAGGCCAAATCGAGTGCAAATTGAAGGGCTAAGGGTTCGCCAGCGCATCAGCACGCTGCATTGCAGCAAAAGCTTCCTGACTATTGCCCAAGCGCTGGTGAATATTGGCCAAAACCCGCCATGGCGTATCCAGCGAGGGGTCCAACGATGCGGCATGCTCAAGATCAGTAATTGCCTCCGCTGGATACCCCAGGCCGAACTGCGCCACGCCGCGGTGGACGTAGAGAGCCGTCGAGTAGGGGAAGTCGGTCACCAGCGCATCCAATAAATCCTTCGCTTTCGGAACGTCACCGCTGTAGAGGTACCCAAGAGCCAGGGCCGTTCCTGCCTCCTGGGAGTGCGGTGTCCGTTCCCGTGCGAGAGTCCCCCACTCGACGGCGTAACGCGCCGCCTGCTGCTCCCCCTCTGTGGCCGGGCCGGCGAAGGCCTGCGCTGCAAGCAGTGCCGTGTCGCTATCCCAGGCCCTGAGGTGCCAGGCCTGCTTGAACGCCTGCTCGGCCAGGTCATGATTTCCTGCAGCGGCGGACCGGGCTCCGGCCGCCATCGGCCACTCGGCCAAGGCAGCAGGAACAGTAACCCCCAGTCCGGCGATGACCAGCAGCGTCCCCACGAGACGGGGAACTGACCGCAGTTTCCCGGTGGCGAACTTCCGGACGGCGCCGTTCCTGATGGGAGCGGCCCTGCTGGCCTCGCTTCCCAGCAGCCCGCCGCACAGGAAGGCCACGAGCCCCGTGGTGCCGATGGACGTGAAGTGCGTGAGCAGTGCCAGTGAATACGCCGCCACAGTGACCAGCACCACGGCCAGGTACTTGCGGTCGGCAGCTGACCGGGACTTCCTCATCCGACGGATCACCGCTGCCACGGACACCGCAATCAGCACCACCACAAGCAGCAACAGGGGAAAGCCGCCTGCGGCCAGCGTCTGCAGCGGCCAGCTATGGGGCGAATCCGCCGGGAAGCTGTCTCCCACTGTCCGCGCCCATTCGGCCCCGAGATACCCCGGCAGCGCATCAACGAAGCCGTTCGGGCCGACGCCAAACAGCGGATGGTCGGCGAGCAGCCCAAGGGTCTGGTCCCACAACAGCCACCGCCCGTCAACAGTCGCCGTCGACAGCAGCCGTTCGCGGGATGCGGGGGCCAGCAGGACCCCGACGGCGATGCCCGCCGCTGTGAGCCCGGCGCCGGCGGCGATCTTCGGCCCTGTCCAGGACCGGCTTCTCATCCACGTGTAGGCACCGAATACGGCCACGGCCAGCAGCGCGGCCAGGGCCGCACGGGAGCCGGATAGGACGGCCATCCCGGCGCCGGCAATCAGTCCGGCGCGGCGCAGCCACACCTGCCAGGGCCGGTCCGGCTCGCCTTGGGCGGCCAGGACGCCGGTGATGATGACGCCGATGAGCCCCTGGTCGGTGGCGTTGCCCAGCGTCGCCCCGGGGCGCACATCGGCAGCCCCGCCCAGCGGCCGCAGGCCAGCGCTTTCCAGCACCGCGAGGGCGAACACCACCGTGCCTGCACCTGCCAGGGACATGCCAAGAAGGGTGCGCCGGTGGCCGCCGGGGGCGCCGCCCAGGACCTTGGCGCCCACCGCGAAGACGGCCACGTAGACGCCGAGCATCAGCACGCCCTCATACCGCGGCCAGCGTCCGGCCATGCTGGCCCAGGGTGTGTCGGAGAGCAGCATCGCGACGGCGATCCACGATGCGCAGGCGGCAAGCGCAGCCTTGACTGCCGGCGGAAGCCGGGAGCCTGGCGGCGAGAACAGGCCGGCGAGGACGGCAATCAGCACCACCAGGACCTTGATCCAGACAAACCGGAACAGCCCGCCGGGCTGCACGGCCAGGAGGGAACCCGCCATCAGGATGATGCAGAGCCCCGGTAGCCGGGACATAGCTCGTTCCATGCGCATGCTGCAGCCCTCTCCCCCAACGTACTTCGACCAACAATAGCCGCTGGCTGGCAGGTGGCTTTCAACCGAGGCAATAAAGCGCTCTATGCATGTCCAGTAACTTTACAAAATCATTTGGGAAATTCGAATTCGCAGTTAGACTGAGGCGTTCTTTGACAATTTAAAGTGGCGGCCGGTCCGTTTGCTGACCCATGGGGGGTAAAAATGCTCGCTAAGAGCAGGAGATTCCATTTAAGGATCGCGTTATTGTTTTCGGTTCTTTCGGCGCTCATAGTTTCGGGTCTGGCGCCTGCCAACGCCGCAGACCTGTCGGACGCGTCAATCAGCGGCAAGCTCACTGCGCCAGCGGGCGTTAACCTCGCCTCTACGCAGGTGTACGCGTACACCGCCGACAGCTACTCCTGGGCCGGCTCTGGCCAGGTCACCGATGACGGCACGTACTCCGTGAGCGGCCTGCCGGCAGGGGCTTACAAGATCCAGTTCAGCGGAAGCAACGGATCTGGCGGCATTGACCAGTGGTATTCGGGGGCAACATCGCACGAAACAGCTACCCCTGTGACACTCGCGGCAGGCCAGAGCCTGACCGGAATCAACGCCACGCTCGTCAAGGGGGCCTCGATCGGCGGCCTCGTCACCGCACCCGAAGGCGTTGACCTCACCCGCGTGTACGTCTCCGTGGAGAGCGCCGGGACCGACTGGTATTCAGCATCCGGGTCTGTCAACCCGGATGGCAGCTACGCGCTCCGCGGCCTGCCGTCAGGGAGCTACAGGGTTCAGTTCAACGGCGGAGGCTCCGGCGCCGTCACCCAATGGCATGCGGGAGCAGCATCGCGCGACACAGCCACGCCGGTGACGGTCACGGCGGGCCAGGACCTCACGGGCATCAACGCAACACTCGTGCGCGGAGCCTCCATCAGCGGCACCGTTTCCGTGCCGGCCGGGTTCGATCCCAGCACCATTCAGGTCGAGGCTGCCCCGGACGGCGGCAGCACCATAAATTACGGCTATGTCGGTGCAGGGGGTGCTTACACGGTCAGCGGCCTTCCTGCGGGCAGCTACAAGCTCAAGTATTCCGGCTACAACAGCGGACTGCTGCAGCAGTGGTACTCCGGAGCGGCAACCGCCGAGAACGCCACGCCCGTGGCCGTCACGGCAGGCCAGGACCGCACCGGGATCAATGTCACCCTCGCCGCGGGCGGTTCGATCAGCGGAACAGTCACAGTGCCCGCCGGAACCGATGTCTCGACCCTGCAGGCCACCGTGTACGAGGCCGCCGGAACACGTCCGAACTACGTAACGTCCGCCTCGGTGAACGCCGATGGAACGTACAAGGTGAACGGTCTCCGGTCAGGCAGTTACAAAATTCAGTTCCTCGGACCTGACAGCGGGCTGCTGGAACAGTGGTACAGCACCGCTTCCTCCTATGAAGCCGCCACACCGGTTGCCGTTACGGAGGGCCAGGACCAGGGCGGCGTGAACGCTTCGCTCGTCAAGGGGGCGTCCATCGGCGGCAAGGTCACTTCCGCCGCCGGAGTGGACCTGAGCAGGGTGCAGGCCAGCCTCTACCGCGCAGACGCCGTCTCCTACGTAACCTCCCGCCAAGTCGGCGCAGACGGTTCATTCTCGTTTGGCGGACTGCCCGCCGGCTCGTACAAGATCCAGTTCAGCGCCGGCAGTTCAGGGGCCCTGAGCCAGTGGTACGGGGGCACCGCGTCGTCGGTTGAGGCCACTGCTGTTGTCGTGACAAGCAGCCAGGAACTGGCCCTGACCGACACCGTGCTCGTCAAAGGCGGGTCCATCGGCGGTACGGTGACCGCGCCCGCGGGCGTGACGCTTACCGGTGTCCGGGTCTACGCGTACAACGTAGATAACTTCAGGGCCTATCCTGCCTCCGCGACCGTTCAGGCGGACGGAACCTACAAGCTCGCCGGACTCGCTCCGGGCAACTACGTCGTCCAGTTCTCCGGGTACGGCACCGGAGCACTGGAGCAATGGCATGCGAACGGTACGTCCCGGGAAACGGCAACCGTTCTGGCGCTCACTGCCGGCCGGGACGTGTTGGACATCAACGCCACGCTGGTCAAGGGTGCAAGCATCAGCGGGAAGGTGACTGTACCGGCAGGAGTGGATGTATCCAGCGTGTACGTATCCGCCACCGGTGAGGGTAGCCAGTACGGCACGTCTGCCAACGTCAACACTGACGGCACGTACAAGGTCATCGGCCTCGTGGCGGGTAGCTACAAGGTCAAGTTCGGCAACTACAACTCCGGCGCGCTGGACGAGTGGTACAACAACGTCCAGACGCAGGCGGCGGCCACCCCGGTTGTCCTGGCTGCGGGCCAGGACAAGACGGCCGTCGATGCAACCTTGGCCAAGGGTGCAGCGATCAGCGGCAAGGTCACACTGCCGGAGGGCGTGAGCTCCTACAGCGTCCAGGTAAGCGTCTTCAAGGCCGCAGACAATACTCCGGTGAACTCGGTGCAGCTCAGCACAGACGGAACGTACGCCCTCCGCGGGCTCCCGGCCGGCAGTTACAAGCTGCAGTTCGGCGGGTACGGTTCGGGCGCACTCACCCAGTGGTACAACAAGGCCACGTCCCTGGCCACCGCCACCCCGCTGAACCTCACAGAGGGACAGAGCGTCACGGCCATCAACGCCACCCTTGTCAAGGGCGGCGTGATCAGCGGCAAGATCACGGCGCCGGCAGGCACAAGCCTGTACGCCTCCCAGATCATCGCCACGAAGACCGGAGCGGTGGATGCGCAGTCTGTCTACGGCAGCATCGGCTGGGACGGAACCTACAGCATCGTCGGGCTGGAAACGGGCACCTACAAGGTCCGCTTCCTCGGCGGCCAGAGCGGCGCCGAAGACCGCTGGTACGGAGGGGCAACGGTCGAGACAGCCAAGGCAGTAGCAGTCTCGGCCGGGCAGACCGTTACCGGCGCGGACATCGAGTCAGTCACCGGTGCCACCATCAGCGGCAAGGTTACCGGCAGCGGAACCTCCGGCTACTACCCGCTCAGCATCCTGGACGGCAGCGGCAAGCTGGTCAAGAGCGGCTCCACCGACGGGACCGGCAACTACAGCGTCGTCGGCCTGGCAGCGGGCTCCTACAAGGTGGCGTTCAACCGCTCCAGCGGGTTCACGCAGGACGAGGCGCAGTACTACCAGAACCAGCCGGAATCCGCCGGGCCAGGGCAGGCCAAGGCCATCCCGGTAACCACAGGACAGGCGGTGCCGAACATCGACGCCAACCTGACGGCGGGCGGTTCGGTGACTGGAACAGTGTTGGACAAGGCCGGGAAGCCGGCGGCCAATGCCTTCATCCAGGCGTACACCCCGGACGGTTCGCTGGTCACTCGCAGCGCATCCACCGATACAACCGGCAAGTACACCCTTAAGGGCCTCACCACCGGCAGTTATACCATCAGGGTTAACAGCGGCCTCTCCGGACGCGGGGACCTTTACTCCGGCAACGTGACCACCGAGGCCAAGGCAACTAAGGTCAGCGTGGTCAGGGGCAGCGCCACAACGCACAACCTGTCCTACGCGGCGGTGGTGCAGACGCTGACCGCGCCCACACCGACGGTCAAGGGAACGGCCAAGGTCGGCTACGCGCTGACGGCGACCGTGGGCACCTGGGGACCCGCCCCGGTGGCGCTGAAGTACCAGTGGAAGGCCAACGGCGTCGCCATCACCGGCGCCACCGCCACGACCTTCAAACCGACGGCGGCCCAGGTGGGCAAGACTCTTACGTTCACCGTCACGGGCACCAAAACGGGCTACACCACGGCAGCCAAGACCTCAGCCGCCACCGGAACGGTCATGGCGCTCAACCCTGTCCTGACTGCGCCGACTCCCAAGATCACCGGAACGGCCAAGGTCGGCTACACACTGACCGCGGTCCCCGGAACCTGGGGTCCGGCACCGGTCGTCTTGAAGTACCAGTGGAAGGCCAACGGCATCGCCATCACCGGCGCCACCGCCGCCACGTTCAAATCCACGGCGGCGCAGTTGGGCAAGACCCTCAGCGTCACCGTCACCGGCTCCAAGGCCGGTTACAACACGGCAGCCAAGACGTCGGCACTAACCGCAAGGGTCGCCGTCGGTACTCTCGCCGTGGCGGTCCCAAAGATCATGGGGACTGCGAAGGTGGGCTACACCCTGACGGCGGTTCCGGGCGCCTGGGGGCCGGCCCCGGTCACCCTGAAGTACCAGTGGAAGGCGAACGGGATTGCCATCACCGGCGCCACGGCCAGTACCTACAAGCCGGCGGCGGCAGTAATAGGCAAGACCTTGAGCGTCACGGTAACCGGATCGAAGGCGGGTTACACGACGGCGGCTAGGACGTCGGCAATCACGGCTAAGGTCGCCGTCGGAACCCTCAGCGCTCCGGTCCCCGTGATCAGCGGCGCCGTCAGGGTGGGCTCCGTCCTCACGGCCGCGGGTGTGTGGGGGCCGGCTCCGGTCACGCTCAAGTACCAGTGGAAGGCGAACGGGGTTGCCATCACCGGTGCCACGGTAGGCACCTACACGCCAACCACCGCAATGCTGGGCAAGACCCTGACAGTCACCGTGACGGGATCCAAGTCCGGCTTCACCACAGTGACCAAGACCAGCGGGGTATCGGTCAAGGTCGCGGTCGGGGTACTGACAGCACCCGTGCCCACCATCTCGGGTACTCCAACAGCGGGATCGGTTCTCACCGCTGTGCCCGGGACGTGGGGGCCGGCGCCGGTCACGCTGACGTACCAGTGGTACGCCAATGGCATGCCCATCAGCGGGGAAGTCAACAGCGCCTATACGCCGATGCTCCCCGGATACGCGATCAGCGTCACCGTGACGGGCACCAAGTCCGGCTTCACGACGGCGGCCAAGACCTCGGCAGCCACGGCACCGGTGACCTAACCGGCGGCCGCCCTCGTGGCGGGGCCTTTAACGAGTCACGGCCGCTGCAGCTCCAGGAGTTGCAGCGGCCGTGGCTGTGTTTACGAGCTGTGTTCGGCATCGCCGGTGGCCGCCGCCCTTGAGCGCAGCGGCCGTCCATCATTTAGGAATGGCATGTCAGTTCCACCCGGCGCCCATCGATGACCGGCCCAGCCAGGTGCCTGCCCCGTTGCCCTTGTACAGCCAAAGAACACCGGCGGCGTCGACGGCCAGCACATCGTTCCTGCCGTCGCCGTTGAAATCTCCACGGCCCGTGATGGTACGCATTGAGTTCCAGCCGCCGCCCACCCACTTCCGTGCCAGCCAACCACCGCGGCCGTTGCCGGGGTAGAGCCACAGCGTTCCGCTGCTGTCGCGGACCAGGCCATCGGCCTTCCGGTCACCGTTCACGTCACCGGGACCGACGACGGCGGTCATCACGTTCCAGCCACCGCCCACCCGGATCCGATTCAGCCACCCGCTCCGTCCGTTGCCGGGGTAGGTCCAGAGGGTTCCGCTGCTGTCGCGGGCGAGCACGTCAGACTTCCCGTCACCGGTGAGGTCTCCCGGCCCAACGATCGAGGTCATCGCGTTCCAGCCGCCGCCCACCCGGATCCGGTTCATCCACCCGCTCCGTCCGTTGCCCGGATACAGCCACAGCGTTCCGGCGGTATCGCGGGCCAGCATGTCGGCCTTCAAGTCACCATTAAGGTCACCGGGGGCAACGAGGGAGTTCATCTCGTTCCAGCCGCCGCCGAGCTTGACCCGCGCCAGCCACCCGCCGCGCCCATTGCCGGGGTAAAGCCACAGCGTTCCACCGCTGTCCCGGGCGAGCACATCCGCTCTTCCATCACCGCTCAGATCTCCGGCGGCAACGACCATGGTCATGCGGAACACCGCCTTGAACGTCATGGACCAGGTAGTAACCGAACCAGCCTTGAGCACGTAGTCTGGCTGCGCCTTGGCGGCAACACTCACCGTCCCTGCGCCGGGGTAAGTGCCGGCCGCAACAGTCTTTCCGGCAACGAGGTAATCGATGCCTCCGGTGGCTGGAATCATGTACGTATCCTGCGCGGTGCCGTCCTTGTCCGTGAACACCACCGCCGCCGGCGTCACCTCGTACGGCGTCGCCTTGAACGTCGCACTCCACTCACTGACAGCCCCTGCCGTGAACACGAAATCCGTCTTCGCCCGCGCGGTGACCGTCACCGTACCCGTGCCCGGGTAAGTGCCGACCTCTACGACCTTCTCACCGAACAGGTACTCCACACCCTCAACAGCCGGAACCGTGTAGGTATCCTGCACGGTGCCGTCCTTGTCCGTGAACACCACCGCCACCGGCGTCGCCTCGTACGGCGTCGCCTTGAACGTCGCGCTCCACTCACAGACAGCCCCTGCCTTGAACACGAAATCCGTCTTCGCCCGGGCGGTCACCGTCACGGTCCCGGTGCCCGGGTACGTTCCGGCCTCGGTGACTTTTTCACCGACAAGATACTCCACACCATCAACGACGGGAACCGTGTAGGTATCCTGCGCGGTGCCGTCCCTGTCCGTGAACACCACAGCAGCCGGCACGGTCTCCTTGACTGCGGCCGCCACTACAAACCGAGGGAATTCGCTCTTGACTGCTGCGTTGCCGACAAGTGACGCCGAAGCACCGACTTCGCCCGCCGTGTCCGTAGCCGTCACGGCAGGAGACGCTACCAACCCCTCGTTGTTGCTAGTGCCAACGGCGGTGCGCGTTTCGCCAAAGACAGCCGGCCCGTCAAGGACGAACTCGACGTCAGCTCCGGAAACAGGGTTGCCGTGCCGGTCCACAACACGGGCAGACAGGGAACCGAGGTCCGAGCCCGGGGTGGCCGTTGCACCGCCCCCGCCGACTATGTGAATGACTGCGGCTGTCCCCGCTCGCACGTCACCGAGGTTCAGGACCAAGGGTGAAAGACCAGGGGCTGCCTTCGCGGTCACCGTTAGCGTGACGGCACCCACTTCCGTCCCGGCCTTGGGCCCCGGGACGATGACGTCTCCATTTTCATCCGCCGTGAGTTCTTGTTCCTGAGCACCACCGGCGAAGGCGGCCGGACCGCTCAGCCTGACGGCCAGAACAGCTCCTACCGCGGAGGTTCCGTCTGCTCGGTCGGCGTGAACCTTGACGTCGGCGAAGCTTCCTTCGACAGTCACCGCCTGCCTCGACGTCTCCGGGGCCGAAATTAGGGCTGGAACTGTGGAGGAGAGCGTCTGGCAGGATTCTTGCAAGCACCAGGGCACGGCGTTTACGGTTCCGAAGTAGGGCTCAAGACCGGCCGTTCCGGTGGAGGGCCCGTTCTCGTTGCCCCACCAGTTGCCGCCGGCGTCTACAGCAGTGCCGGTGTAGTTCAGGATTTGGTAGCCGTCGGCGAGGAGCGCGGATCCCCTGATGACCGGTTTGGCTGAGCCGCCAACTTCGATTCCATGACCTGCACCCTGGACCGTGACGCGCTCAAGAAGCGGCTGCCCGCCGTGCATAACAAGCGCCGCGCCGTACCCTGCGCTCCTGAATTGGGAATCAGCTACGACCGCATTCGTTGCCCCAAGGTCCCTGATGATGCCGTAGCCCTGCCCATCGGAGTTGCTTACGGATGTGCCGGTGAGACTGAACGAGGAGCCGTGCTGAGCCTCCAGGAGCGTACGTGCGTGGGTAGCCTGCACATGCTTCAGGCTGACGGAGGATCCGAAGTGCGCGTTGATACCCGACCAGTCATAGTTGCTAGGGGCGGGCGTGCCGACGTCCTCCGAAGGTCCACCGATGTCAGCGTTCCGGGAGGAGGTCCAGCGCACGGGCTGGCTCTCTGTCCCATTGACAGTCAGGCTTCCGAACACCTGAATAGGCCGATAACTTGCCGACCAGGAACCATGCCAGACCGCGGACTTCAAAGTGACCCCCGCCCCGATGCTCAGCGACGAGGATGCTGGAACCGTCAACTGGTCCAAAAGGACATAGGGAAGGTCCGCAGTCCACTCATTGGCGCCTTCCGGGAGCTGGCCCCCGGACACCACGATCCGGCCCATGCCCCCTTCCACATGGGTCCCGGCCAGTTTGACGCCGCTGGTGGCGGGCTGGACGAGAACGGAACTTCGGATATTCCTGAAGGTGGCGCCGCTGAGGCTGGCCCGGACGCTGCCCTGCAGATCCACGGCGGTGTTTGCATCGGCGAAGGTGCTGTTGCTGATCACGGCCTCACCGGCGCTGCCGGAAACGCGCACCAACGGCTGGCCGCTGCCGGCTCCATCGATACTGATCCCGCTCAGTGTGAAGTGCGCGGGATCGTAGGCGCGGATGACTGATTCGTAGCGCATTCGGTCCGCGTTTGACTGCTCAATCCTGCTGTCTCGAACTGTCACAACAGAGCCTGCGTCAGCACCTACAACCTGCGCGGCGAACTTCGCATGCAGTCCGGATATATGAACAGCGGATCCATCCTGCGCGATGATGCCTGCCCAGTCGCCGGGTGCCGGGGCGGCCGGACCGGAATAGCTCGGGCCGCGCACTGAGCTGTCATGAATCGAGGTCCACTCGACAGGCTGAGCCGCCGTGCCATCAACGAAGAGTGTTCCAGCCACCCTCAATGGGTTGTAAATGACTCCATTCCAGGAATTCCCGGACTGGCCCTTCACTGCGGTGCCTGCGGCCAGTCGCAGACTGGAGCCCTTGGGAACTGTTATGTCTCCGCCGAGAATGTAAGGCAACGAACTTGACCAGGACGTGGCACCGGGCATGAGCTGCCCTGCCTGCACGGTGATCCGGGCGAAACCGTCGATCACGGAGATACCCCGCGCTGTAAAGCCGGAAGCAGCGGCGGTGGTCCGGATTGGCTCGCTGAAACCGATGAAGGTGGAATTTGTGATGGAGGGACCGGCCTCACCCCTTACCACCAGTCCGGCACCCGAGCCACGGAGGGTCAGGCCTGCAGCGCGCAAATTAGGGGCATTCCGCGCCTCGATGGCGTAGCCATTGCCGGCAGAGTTTTCGATGTCGCTGGCGGAAATCTTGAGCGAACCCGTTCCGGTAGCGCTGATGACGCCCGTTTCGTAGCTTCCGTTCAGTGCCCCATAGACGTAGCCGCTGGCATTCCGAACCTTCAGGTTGCTCACGGTGACGTTGGCACCGTCCTGCACGTCCAGGAAGTTCGCAGAGTATTTGACCGATACATTGGTCATCGAAACTGTGGAGCCAGCCGCGGCCACTACGCCGAGGTAGTCCCCCGGCTCGGGCTTCGTGAAGTCACCGTCCATGTTGGCGTCGCCGCCGAGCGCGTCATCACGCCAGGACGTCCACTCCACCGGGGCACTCACTGCTCCCCGGACTTCCAGCTCTCCATTCACGACGAGTGGATTGTGGTAGCGGCCCCACGCATCCGGGTCGTAAGTGCCTTTGATGCGCACTCCGGGCGGAATAGTCAGCTTGGCACCGGCTGCGACGGTGGTTCCATGCGGTGATCCGTACCAAAACCTCTGCGGAATTATGTAGCCGGCCACCTTGGATGTGAGGACCATGTCTTCATCGATGGTGTTGGGAAGCGTGATCCACTCATCGGTCCGTGCAACCTGCATTTTGTGCGATTTTGTGTAGGCCGGGCAGCCGCTGGCCAGGTCTGTGATGGCAAGTGTGGCCAGCCGTGTGCCTTTGGTGGGAAAGGCGTGCTCGACCTCGAACCCCTCTGCGGTCCCGCCGTCCTCGAAGGTCCACGTGGCCTGCAGTCCGGCATCACGGGGGATGGAGGGGTGCGCAAACAGCTTAACGGGGACGCCGGTCGCTGCAGCGTACTCGCCATCCTCAGTCGACCAGTCCACGGTCCACGGGGCGCCGACGGTGATACCGGATTCACGGGTCATGGACTGAGATCCGTGCGTGGCCTTGGCCTGGACTTTGTATGTGCCGTAGCACTTGAAAACATGCGTTGTTTCAGGACCAGCGGCCTGCGCTCCGTCGCCCAAATCCCAGGCGACGTCCGTGGTGCCACTGAAATGCTCCACCGTATTGGCTCGGAACCGCCGCTCCGCGGGCTGCGAACCGGCTGACGTGCCGATCCCATCCAGCCACACGGCTCGGCGGACCTCTGCTGCTGGCCTCGTGATGCCGTCCACTGACGCTACTTTGAACGTAAACTTGGTGCCCGTCGTGTAAAGAGATGCCCAGTCGCTGTCTGGAACGGTGGCTCGGCCGTATTTCCCAATTCCGGCGTGGGATGCGAGTACCTTGCCGTCGCCAGCCGTGAGCTTAATCTCCGACAGGGTGGCAGGGCCGTTGTTGATCATGGTGATGCTTTTTTCGCCCGTCTGCACAGCGATCAGTCCGAAGTCACCGTGCTGCGACGAGTAACCGTCGATCAACCCGCTGAGGTTCGTGACAAAAGTCTTCACGCCTTCTTTGACGCTTGGGCTCTCTGCCAAAAGGATCGCATGATAGGCGAATTCGAGGTCCTGTTTGAGCTTTTCCCTGGACTTCGGAAGATGCGCGTCAATATCTCCCGAAAGGCACGGGAACACAATCCAGGTGGTGCACGGATACCTCATCGTGGCCACGTTATTGATGTACTCGTCGGTCAGGAACTCTTCGACAGCGGCAAAGGCGGCGTCTGCCGCCGCACCTTGGTTGCGTTGTTCCTTGTAATCGGACAGGATCTGCCTGTACTTGTTGTCGCTGAAAGCCGTCAGGCCCATTTTGACCAAGGAAGATACCTGATCCACTGACCCGTATAGCTGCTTGGCTATTTTCACGGCCTCCACGCTGCCCTTGAGCGCACTGGCCACCGGGGCGCTGAGACTTCCTTCCTTGAGGATGGCGATGTCCCAGCTGATGATGTCCAGCATGACGGCGTCCGGGTCAGGATCTGAGGCTCCGAAGAGACTGGGGATGTAGTCGGCGAGCTTCTTGAGCGCTTCCTTGGAGACCTCGGTAGGAGCCTCCGCTGTCTTTCCGAATTCAGCGTCCAGTACGTAGGAGCGAAGCACCGGCCCGAAACTAGTGCCCAGCAAATACTGGATCCGTTCGGTGGACAGTTCGACGCCGAAGTGCGTACGGAATTGCCCGGCAATCCATTCGTCGGAACTCATGTCCACCGCGGCGCTCACCACCGCCGGCCGCGCCGCTGGCATCGGCGCAGCCACAGCAGATACCGCGGTTCCAGCCAGAAGCCCCAGCGATACGAACACTGCGACGGCGGCCCGGACGGACGCGAAAAGTCTCCGCATGTTTAACTCCCCCAGCAATTAATTCAAATGCGGACACGCCCCGCGCTGGGAGAAGCATATAGGCGCAACTCCACAAAATTGCAGTTGTGCAAAAGATTACTCAGCGAAGCGGGAGCGCTACCAGCATCGGTCCGCAATCGCAGCTACAATCTCCTCCTTTTACGCCCGCCGCGTTTTCGGGCTACGTGTCAATACTTGAACGCCGGACTATCGTGCGCCGGTTGTGCTGCGGTGAGCGTTTCAAAGATGGGAGACGACGACGGCGGGCCGGGAGGCGGGACGCTTTCAGTCGCCCGTGCTAGGCCTAACCATCTCAACAGCATGGTCCGAGACGAGGGCATGGAGCCGAAGGTGGCATCAGTGGTTGGCAATAACGTATGGGCTCCAGCCACTGTTTCCCAGCGTCTTCGGGGCAGCCCACGCGGCCTTGTTTGCCTGGTAGTAGACCAGGCCTCCCGCCTTGATGCGTGCCAAGAGGCCGTGGGTTCCCGTTCCGCCCAGGCCGCGGATCACGGTCAGCGAATTGAAGCTGTGCCAGCCGCTGCCCAGGACGGGCCGCTTTTCGTTGAGGAAGGAGCCGCTGCCGTTGGTTCGGTAGAGAAGCATCTGTCCGGCGGCCGTCCTGGCAACAATGTCCGTGGCGCCGTCGCGGTTCCAGTCCAGGAGGTGGATGTCGAGGTTCTGCCAGCCGGCGCTGATCTGGACGCCGGCGCTGGGAGCTGATCCGGACTTGTTGGCGTAGACGTACAGCTTTCCGGTGGTCTTGTGCTTGGCCACGATCGAAGGATATCTGTCTGTCTTCTTCCAGAAGCCAACGTCCACGCTGTAGTTCTGCCAGCCTCCGGCGCCGATGACCTCGCGGACAAACCCGCCAGTGCGCAGGCCCTTGTACACGTAGAGCTGGCCTGCCTTGGTCATGGCGACGATGTCGAAGGTGCCGTCGGTGTTCCAGTCGGAAACGAAGATATCGCTGAAGATGCCCCAGCCGGATCCGATTTTCACCCGTGGTGATTTCAGGTTCCCGTAGTTCCACAGGTTGCCGCTAGCATCAATGCTGACAACGCTGCCCTGTGTCTTGATAGTAGGGTTTGCAGCCGGCGCCGTGGGATAGGGAAACACCTTGGTCCAAACGACAGTCCCGACGACGTTGTACCCTGGCAGCCCCCCGGCAATGACCGTGACCTCGCCCGCAGCGGGATAGGTGCCCGGAGGCCGGACCACTCCCTCCACCCAATATTGGACACCGGTCTTGGATGGAATGGTGTAGGTGGAGTTGCCGAAGATCGGCGGGGTTGCTTCCACATCAGTCCAGGGGACCGGCCGGAAATCCTTAAACCAGGAGGCCGTTCCGGACAGCTCATAGCCATAGCGCGCCACGGCCGTGACGGTGATCGCGTTCGAGGCCGGGTAGTACCCAGCGACTTTCTCCGTCCCCTCCGAAAAGTAGCGCACACCCGGCGTCGACGGAATTGTGAAGCCCGACTCGCCGAAGACCGGCGGGGCCGGAGTGACAACGATGTTTTCACGGACCTGCGGCGGGGTTGGGTCCGGGGTGCTGGTCCCTTCCACATTGCCGTCAATCAGCTTCACCGTGTACGTGTGTTCCAGGGGAACACCATCCCTGACCATGCCGGTGACCTTGACGGTGTAGTTTACTTCCGTTGAGCCTTGGGGAGTCTGCAGGCTAGGAACGCCGAAGACCACGGTGTTCGGTCCGTAGCCCTTGAACGCGGGGTACGACGTCGCCTGCATGTCTGTTCCTGCCGCATCCGTCACAGCGACTTTGGCCTGCGAAAAGTCAACGTCATGAGGCGACGAGAATGACCACCGGCCTGGGGGCAGCAGCTGCATGGGAAAATAGCCGGCGTTCGGGTAAGCAATAAAGTCCGGGGTAGCTCGCGTGGCACTCGTGGCTCCGCCCAGTACGACGATGGCGTTCGCCCAGCTGGTGGTCCCGATGCCCATGGTCGTCGTCGGCGCGTGGAGCAGCCAGCGGCGGTGGCCCACGTCTGCGTTGTTGTAGCCGTCGTCGTCCATGTAGCCCCTTATGGGCTGCGACATTGACCGCAGGACTGGATCCGAATAGTGCAGATTGGACGTTCCGGCCCCGGCCTTGCCGGACTCCGAGTAACACCTCCAGGCACTGGTCGGGTAGTGGTCCAGATGGCGTTCCGCGTGCATCATGAGCGCCGCAGCCTGCGCTTTTGTGTTCTGCTCAGTTGTCAGGGAAATGCTGTCCAGACCCGATAACCCACGGAAGAAGTTGATGGCCTTCTCGCCGTTGGCCAATGAACTGGCAGACTGCGTTCCCGGGTCGCACGTGTCAACTGATCCTGTCCAATTGATGTCCTCTGCCAAAGAAGGCAGATATCGCGTCTTGTACGCGTTGACGACGTTATTTCGCGAATTGGTATCGATGGCATTGTTTGTCTCTGCTGCCACGGCAGGAGTGGCTAACCCGCAGGTCGCCAGCGCTAACGCCAGAAGCACCGTGCCCAGCCGGGACACCGCCAAACTATTCATTTATTCCCCCAATGTCCCACGATGCAGGGTAAAACTGATCTGCGCAGTTCAATCCTGACTCGCCTGAAATGACATCAGAATCTAACACCTGATTTCATTCCGACTTCGAGAACTGCGCGAATCCTTCTCAAACATTGAGGTTCTCAAGACATCCGCGATGCCGTCACGTCGAAAGGCCTCGGCCAAGGACGGTCCTTTAACCGCAGACGGCCGCGACGCCCATTGGCGTAGCGGCCGTCCGATCATTCGAAGCGGGGCCTGTCAGTTCCAGCCGCCGCCCATCGAGACCCGGCCCAGCCAGTTTCCCGCGCCGTTGCCCTTGTACAGCCACATCACACCGGCGGCATCCACGGCCAGTGCATCAGTCCTGCCGTCGCCGCTAAAATCCCCGCGGCCAGCGATAGTGGTCATGGCGTTCCAGCCGCCTCCTACCCGCACCCGCGCCAGCCAGCCGCCGCGGCCGTTGCCCGGGTAAATCCACAGCGTCCCGCCGCTGTCGCGCGCCAGAATATCGGCTCTCCGGTCGCCGGTCAGGTCGCCGGGACCGACGACGGCGGTCATCGCGTTCCAGCCGCCGCCCACCCGAATACGAGTGAGCCAACCGCCGCGCCCGTTACCGGGGTAGATCCATAACGTCCCGCCGCTATCCCGTGCCAACACATCGGCCCTGCCGTCGCCGCTAAGATCCCCCGAACCGACGATCGAGTTCATCGCAGTCCAGCCGCCGCCCACCCGAATCCGGGTAAGCCAACCGCCACGCCCGTTTCCGGGGTAGATCCACAACGTCCCGGCGGTATCCCGGGCCAGCACATCAGCCTTCCCGTCGCCAGTCAGATCCCCGGCCCCCACGATCGAGTTCATCGCATTCCATCCGCCGCCCAAGCGAAGCCGCGTCAGCCAGCCTCCCTGACCGTTCCCCAGCGACAACCACAACGTCCCGGCGCTGTCTCGGGCAAGCACGTCGGCCTTTCCGTCACTGTTCAGATCACCGGCGGCAACGATCAACGTCATACGGAAAACTGCTTTGAAGGTTGCGGACCAGGTGGTCACCGAACCAGCTTTGAGCACATAGTCTGCTTTGGCCTTGGCAACGACGCTCACCGTGCCGGCACCGGGGTAAGTGCCTGCTGCAACGGTCTTGCCTCCGACCAGGTACTCCACGCCCTCAACGGCGGGAATCACATACGTGTCCTCGGCCGTGCCGTCCG
>NZ_JBDGML010000098.1:0-12439 GCF_057655195.1 Arthrobacter sp. Soil_N43 | reverse complement strand
GCCTCGCAAGCTCGGCCAGGGAGCCCTGCCGGCATGGGCCCACCATAGACTGCTCCGCAGGTGCCCTTCTCAAGCGCGAAAACGGCGCTTACGGAGCAATCGATGTGGGGTTAGAGGGTGGCGGCCCGGAAGGTGTCGCATTGGGCAATGTCGCCGGTCTGGTAACCCCGGTAGAACCACTTCTGCCGCTGCGCGCTCGAGCCGTGGGTCCACGCCTCCGGCGTGACGCGGCCGGTGGCGGCCTTCTGGATGCGGTCATCGCCGACGGCGGACGCCGCCGAGAGGGCGTCGTTCAGGTCCTTCTGGGTCAGCGGCTCGAGGAACGGCTGGCCCGTCTTGGGGTCCTTCTGGGTGGTGGCATAGCGCGTCCAGAGCCCGGCGTAGCAGTCGGCCTGCAGTTCCACGCGGACGGCTCCCGACTCGGGCCCCCGCGGATCCCGCTGGGCCATGTCCAGGTCCCCAAGCACGTTCTGGATGTGATGCCCGAACTCGTGGGCGACGACGTACTCCTGGGCCAATGGACCCCCGGACGACCCGAAGCGGTTCACGAGATCCTGGAAGAAGCCTGGATCGAAGTACGCCGTGGTGTCGGCAGGGCAGTAGAAGGGGCCCACCTCCGACGTGGCCGCGCCGCAGCCGGTATCCGTTCCGACCTCGAAGAGCACCGTCCTGGGTCTGGGGTACTCGACCTCGTATTTGGCCAGGTACGCGGGCCAGAAGGCATTGAGGCTGTTCACGGTGCCGGTGATCCGGCAGTCGAGGCGCTGGTCGGCGTCGGAGCCTAATTTGCACTCCGCAGGTGCCGTTCCCTGGCTCAGTCCGGGCTGTTCCTGCCCCGTGCCGATGAGCCCCTCAAGCAGCTGCGGGTTAATGCCGAACAGGGCAGCCAGGAGCAGCACCACGCCGCCGCCTATGCCCCCGCCGATCTTCGTGCCGCGGCCCATACCGCCGCCGCGCCGGTCTTCCACCTGCGATGGGTCCAGCTCGACCCCGTCATTGAAGCTCATGTTGTCACAATAGTCTTCTCAGGCGCGGGTGCGGCCGGTTGCGCCGGTAAAGTTGATCCGATGCCTTTTCTCGACAGACTCCAGCGCTGGGCTGATGACCGCCCCGACGACACCGCCGTCGTCGTGGCCGGCAAACGGCTCAGCTGGGGCGAGCTCCGCGACGAAGCGGAGGCCCTCGCCGCCACCGGCAGTGCCCGCATCGGCGTGCTCGCCGAACGGAACTCCACGCACTTCGCCGTCGCCTTCGCCGCCGCTGTGGCGGGCGAACGGCAGTGCGCCGTCCTGGATCCGTCATGGCCCGAACCCATGCTGGCCGAGATTGTCCAGCTGCTGGGACCGGCTGCTGAAGCTCGCCCAGCGGCAGCGGGGGAACCGCCGGGCGGCTGGCATCTGGCCGACGGGGATCCGGCGTCGTCCTTCCTGATCGGCCTGACCTCCGGAACCACCTCCGTGCCCAAGGCATTCACCCGGTCCCGCCGCTCCTGGCAGCAGTCCTTCGAGGCCTCCATGGAGTTTTTCGGCCTCAGCCAGGAGGACAAGACGCTCGCGCCCGGACCGCTCGCGGCCAGCCTGAACCTGTATGCCCTCGCCGAATGCCTTTACGCCGGCGCCGAGTTCCACACGCTGGCGTCCTTCGACGTGGGCGACGTCCACACCGCCATCAGCCACGACGGCATCACCCGCCTCGTCCTGGTCCCCACCATGCTCCGCCTGCTCAGTGAGCGCGGGCTGACCGGCTGCGTTGACGCCTCGGGCGTGAAGACCATTATCTGCGCCGGTTCCAAACTGGATGCCCGCACGCTGGAAGCGGCCAGGCGGTGGGCGCCGAACGCCACCATTTTCGAGTACTACGGCGCCTCCGAGCTCAGTTTCGTCTCCGGGACAGGCCTGCCCGCCGGCATGCCCCTTGACGCCGGCGGCACGGGCATCGGCAGGCCGTTCCCCGGGGTGGAAGTAAGGATTCTGGACGACGACGGCCGCGTCCTCCCGGAGGGGGCTGCGGGAAACATCTCCGTCCGCAGCGGCATGGTCAGCAACGGGTATCTCTGGGGCGACGACGGCCAGGCACTGCGGTGCTTCGACGGCTGGTTCACGGTGGGGGACCAGGGGTACCTGCAGGACGGGGAACTCCACATCCTGGGCCGCCGCTCCGACATGATCATCACGGCAGGCAAGAATGTCTACCCGCATGAGGTTGAACTGGCCCTCGCCTCCGTTCCCGGCGTTGCCTCGGCAGTGGCGGCCGGCATGGCCGACGACGTCAGGGGACAACGCGTCGTGGCGGGGATCCTCCCGTCCCACGGCGGCCTCACTGCCACGCAGCTCAAAACCGGCCTCGAGGAAATCCTGCCCAGGGACAAACGCCCGCTCCAGTATTTCGCCCTCGCAGAGCTGCCCGTGACGGACCGGGGCAAGGTCAGCCGGCGCCTCATGCTCGACTGGATCACGGCCGGCGACTCCCGGGTGCGGCGCCTTGTCTGAGGCGGGCACGGCGCAATTTCACCGGCAGGAGCCCCTTCCTCCGGAGCGGCAGCCCGTCATCATTGCCGCGCTGCGAACGCCCATCTGCCGTGCCCACGGAGCGCTGAAGCAGCTCCGCGCCCACGAACTCCTCGCGCCGGTCCTGACCGCCCTGCTGGCCGAAACCGGCGTCGGACAGTCTGAACTGGCAGATGTGGTCATCGGTAACGCGGTGGGCGGGGGCGGGAATGTTGCGCGGCTGGCCGCCCTCGAGGCCGGCCTCCCCGTGACCGTCCCGGGCCTCACCGTCGACCGGCAGTGCGGCTCGGGCCTGGATGCCATCGTCCTGGCGTCCCGGCTGGTCGCTGCCGGCGGCGGCGTGTATCTGGCCGGCGGAGTGGAAAGCATCAGCACAGCGCCGATGCGGGCGAACCGGAACGACGACGGCGACCCCGCCTTCTTCAGCCGCGCCCGGTTTGCGCCGGACAGCCTGGGCGATCCGGACATGGGGGTGGCCGCCGAGAACGTGGCGTCCGAGTTCAGCATCAGCCGGGATCGGCAGGACGAGTTCGCGCTGCGCAGCCACCGGAGGGCCGTTGCCGCTGCCGCTTCCGGTGCTTTCGACCGGGAGATCGTTCCTTTGGACGCGCCATCCGGTACGGTGACAGCCGACGACGGTCCCCGGCCCCGGCTCAGTGAGGCCCTGATGGCAAGGTTCCCCGCTGCGTTCGTGGGATCCGGGACTGTCACCGCAGGGAATTCCTGCTTCGACGCCGACGGCGCCGCCGCCGTCGTGATCACGACCCTGGCGCGTGCCCGCGAACTGGGCGCTTCAGACGCCCTGCTGGTGCTGGGAACCGAAACGGCAGGAGTTGAGCCGCGGCTTCTCGGCATCGGGGCGGCCTCCGCTGCCGCTCGGCTGCTGGCCACGCGGGGCGAGCCGGCCGACACAGTAGACCTGGTGGAATTCAATGAGGCGTTCGCCTCCCAGACCCTCGCGTGCCTGGACAGCCTGGGCATTGATCCGCTCCGGGCCAATGCCGACGGCGGGGCACTGGCTCTTGGCCATGCCTACGCTGCGTCCGGTGCTGTCCTGGTGACGAGGCTGCTGGCGCAGGCACGGCGGACTCCGCACCGGGAGAAGCTCGCCCTGGCGATGATCAGTATCGCCGGCGGCATGGGCACGGCAGCGCTGTTCAGGTACGCCCGGCTCTAGGACACGTGCGGGCCAGGACACGTGCACGTAAGGAGACGCGCTAAATGCGCGGTTCGCCAACTTCGGGCCGGCTGTCTTCGGGTCGGCTGTCCTCGGGTTCCCCGAGGCCGCGGGCGGCAAGCGCCTCCCCGGTGTGGCGGGCGTAGGCAACGGTGGTGATGAAGACCGGCAGCACCAGGGCCCGGGGGTTGCGTTCCAGGCCGCGGGCCCGGGCCGAGTCCCGGACGTCCGCGTAGGCCCCGGCAATGAAGGGGATGCTGCGCAGCATGATGGCGATGGTGAGGGCAAACCGTTCAGGATCAGCCCCGAAGCGGGTGAACGGCCGGGCCAGGGACACCACACCGTCGAGCAGCCGTTGCAGCGGTGTGGTGGCCGTCAGCAGCGAGGCCGCCACGACGCACAGCAGGACGTTCAGGACGATGCGCGCGGCCACGGGTGCGCCGAGCTGCCACCACTGGAAGGCCCCGATAACCAGCAGCACGGGAAGCAGGGGACGGACGGCACGGACCAGGCGGGCGGGTCCCGCCCCGCTGAACAGGAACAGTGCGCACATCAGGGCTAGTGCTGCCGCCGCCAGCCGCCAGTCGACGATCAGGAACGACGCCATGCCGCAGCTGACAACCACCAGGAATTTGAGCCACAGGGGAGCGCGGTGGATAAGCGAGGTCCCCGGAGCGTAGTTGGCGAGCAGGAAGCCGTGGCCCCTCACTGCGCGTCACCGCCGTCCGCACCGGCGCCGTGGGGTATCTCAAGGTTGGCCGCGCAGAGCGAGCGATAATGCGCGACTGCCGCGGCAGCACCGCCGTCGAATACGATGCGGCCTGACTCGACCACCAGCACGCGGTCCATGTCCAGGACGAGCTCAAGGTCGTGGGTGGACATGATGATCTGCTGCCGGAGCCCGGCGATGGTCCCGCGGAGCAGTTCGCGGTTGCGGAGATCCAGGAGGGTGGAGGGCTCATCGAGGACCAGCACGTCGGGTTCCACCGCCAGCACGGCGGCCAGTGCCAGGAGCTGGCGTTCGCCGCCGGAGAGCTCATAGATGCTCTGGTCGCCCAGAGGCAGCAGGCCGAAGCGGGCCAGTGCGGCGTCCGCCCGTGCCCTGCGCTCGGCCCCGTTACGGACCGAGCGCCGCAGGGACAGTTCGACGTCCTCGCGGCCGGTTGGCATCACCAGCTGGGACAACGGGTCGGTAAAGACGAAGCCCACCTGCTGCCGGACGGCCCGTACGTGCCGGACAGTGTCTGAACCGTTGACCGTGACGGATCCCTCGTTGGGCGCCACGAGGCCGTTCAGCAACCGGAGCAGCGTGGACTTGCCGGAGCCGTTGGCGCCGATCACGCCGATGCGCCGTTCGGTCAGGCTGAGCGTGACGTCCTGAAGCAGGACCTTGGGTTCCGGGTGGCTGTCAACAACCACCCGGACACCCACGCCGCTGAGGGAAATGGTGCTCACGGCTGGGTGGGGGACTGACGTCCGGAGGGAGCGGCGTTGGAGGACTCTGCGCCGGAAACCGCGCCCGCGGGAGCCGCAGCAGGCGATCCGAGCGGACGCACGCGGCGGACCAGCAGGTCAGGAAAGGCCTTGTGCAGGGAAAGGGCGACGCTGACGGCCAGGACGTTCTTGATGATGTCCCCCGGGTAGAACGCGAGGTCGGCAAGGAACGCCTTGGACAGGTCGAGCTTGGCATTGACCATCATGCCGAGCACACCGAGGCCATGGATGACGACCACGCTGGTGGCCATGGCGGCGGCGAAGAGGAAGAGACCGCGGTACTTCAGGGTGCGCCGAATGACGATGCTTGCCAGCCAGCCGACAGCTGCGGCGGCGAGCGGGAAGGCAATGATGTAGCCGGCCGACGGGCCGGCCAGGATGCCCAGCCCGCTGCGTCCGCCGCTGAAAACGGGGAGCCCTGCGAGCCCCAGCAGGGTGTGGAGTCCCACCGCGGCGAAGGCCCGTCCCGGGCCGAGGGCCAGCCCGGTCAGCATCACGGCAAGGGTCTGCAGCGTGATGGGGACGCCAAGGCCGCCTACGGGAATGGCGGCGACGAGCGCGGATCCGGCCACCAGCGCGGCGAAAACGGCGATGAGGCCAAGGTCGGTGGCGTTCCAGCGGGCGCGCTTGGCGGGGGGCGTGGTCTCTGGATGGGTCTGGGGCATGGGAGGTCCTGTCGGAGAGATACAAACAATTGTCGGCTGGTGTTGACGTTACTTGCCGGGGAATAATTGAATTTTGTAGCTGTTCTACAAGAAGGAGGCGGCGGGGCTGACGGCTGGGCACAAACACGGAACAAACGCGCCGCACCGGCGCCGCAACCGCGCATCCGGGCTTCGGTCAGGGAACCGGCCTTTGGCCGGTAGACTTGTAGGGGCCGTTCTCTCGGCCGCACCGCCCCGGCACCCACAAGCCTCCACCGCTTGATATCCGCTGTGCCGCTGCGTTCCCTGTTGTGAAAGGCCTTACCTGCTTTGATTACCGTCCAGGATCTTGAACTGCGCGCCGGCGCCCGGCTGCTCATGGATCAGGTGAGCTTCCGGATCGACAAGGGAGACAAGATCGGCCTTGTGGGCCGGAACGGTGCAGGAAAGACCACTCTGACGCGCGTGTTGGCAGGGGAGGGCCTGCCGGCAGCCGGCAAGGTGACACGGAGCGGCGAGATCGGGTACCTGCCGCAGGATCCGCGCACCCCGGACATGGAGCAACTGGCGCGGGACAGGATCCTTTCCGCGCGGGGCCTGGACGTCGTGGTCGGCAAACTGCGCGTGGCCCACGAGGAGATGGCGAGCGAGGATGCCGCCGTCCAGCGGAAGGCCATGAACCGCTACGACCGCCTTGAATCGGAGTTCCTGGCCGGTGGCGGCTACGCTGCGGAGGCAGAAGCTGCCGCCATTTCATCCAATTTGGCCTTGCCGGACCGCATCCTGAACCAGCCGCTGAAGACCCTGTCCGGCGGCCAGCGCCGCCGCGTGGAGCTCGCCCGGATCCTCTACTCGGGCGCGGAGACCATGCTCCTGGATGAGCCCACCAACCACCTCGACGCGGACTCGATCGCCTGGCTGCGCGACTTCCTCAAGAACCACCAGGGTGGCCTGATCGTGATCAGCCACGACACCGAACTGCTCGAAGCCACCGTCAACAAGGTGTTCCTGCTCGACGCCAACCGCGCCCAGATCGATTTCTACAACATGGACTGGAAGCGCTACCTGACGCAGCGCGAGACGGACGAACGCGCCCGCAAGCGCGAGCGTGCCAACGCGGAGAAGAAGGCTCAGGTCCTGTTCGACCAGGCCAACAAGATGCGCGCCAAGGCCACCAAGGCCGTTGCCGCACAGAACATGGCCAAGCGCGCCGAGCGGCTGCTGAGCGGTCTCGAGGCGGTCCGTGAAAACGACCGCGTGGCGGCCCTGCGCTTCCCGGATCCGTCGCCGTGCGGCAAGACCCCGCTCACGGCCGAAGGTCTCAGCAAGTCCTACGGTTCGCTGGAAATCTTCACCGACGTGGATCTCGCCATCGACCGCGGCTCCAAGGTGGTCATCCTGGGCCTCAACGGTGCCGGCAAGACCACGCTCCTGCGGATGCTGGCCGGGGTCGACCGGCCCGACACCGGGGATGTCATCGCCGGTCACGGCCTCAAGGTGGGGTACTACGCCCAGGAGCACGAGACGCTGGACGTTAACCGGACGGTGCTGGAGAACATGCGCTCGTCGGCGCCGGACATGAAGGACGCGGAGGTCCGCGGAATCCTCGGCTCGTTCCTGTTCTCAGGGGACGACGTCGACAAGCCGGCTGGTGTCCTGTCCGGCGGTGAGAAGACGCGCCTGGCGCTTGCCACCATTGTGGCGTCCAGCGCCAATGTGCTCCTGCTCGATGAGCCCACCAACAACCTGGACCCCGCCAGCCGCGCCGAAATCCTCGGCGCGCTGCGCAACTACAGCGGCGCCGTCGTTCTCGTCAGCCACGACGAAGGCGCCGTGGAGGCCCTGAACCCCGAGCGGGTGGTGCTGCTGCCCGACGGCGTCGAGGATCTCTGGAATGAGGACTACCTGGACCTGATCACGCTCGCGTAAGGTCCTGCAGGTCACCGTCGTCAGGTAACTGCAGGTCCGCCGGGCCCTCGGGCTCCCAGCGCAGCAGGTCGCCGGGCTGGCAGCCGAGCACCTCGCACAGTGCGGCGAGCGTCGTGAAGCGCACCGCCTTTGCCCGGCCATTCTTGAGCACCGCCAGGTTGGCGGGCGTGATTCCGACGCGTTCAGCAAGCGTGCCCACGGGCATCTTGCGTTTGGCCAGCATGACGTCGATGTCGACGACGATCGGCATCAGATCACCTCGTCCAGCTCTGTCCGCAGGTGGTTCGCCTCGGCGTCGCGGGCGACGGCCTGGGCGAGCAGCATCCGAAGCACGAGGACGATCAGGGCCACCCCGGCGACCAGCAGGGACGCCCCGCAGATCAGCAGGACAATGCCAGGAGCGGTTCCGCCGGGCGCCAGGATGACGGCAATTCCGAACATCAGCAGCGACGCCGCCGCGACCGCACCAAAAATGACATCGACGTACCGGAAAGCGGCGTGGGAAAACACCGTCTCCCGGCGCACCATCGTCAGCAGCCGCCACACGCACACCAGCGAGACCTGCACGGTCACGATGCCCAGAACCACGATGGTGAGGAGCGCGATCCGTGGCCCGGCGGGGGCGCCGGCTTCCTCCAGATCCGCGGACAGCAACGGCACCATCCACACCTGCACGAACAGCGAGCCGGCAAGCACCATTGCGAGCACGACCCGCAGCGCGAGGATCGTCAGCTTTCCCATCAGAACTCCTTCTACATTGAGTAACAATGGAATTGTATCGATAATCGGTAGGTCGGCCAAGCGGTTCGTGACAGGTATTCTTGGGGCAGTGATACTTCAGTTTTCTCTGTGACCCAGAGTTTTGACAGCGCTTCCTGTTCGCTTCGTAGCGGAGCGGTGATTCCGTGCGCCCGCGGTGGGAACTCCACGTCGAGTTCCCCGATCCGCAGGCCCCACTCGAACTCACCCCTGGAAGATCACATGCATCCCGTATCAACGCACTCCACCGAGCCCTCGTCACCCGTGCCCGACCGGCAACCACTGCGCCCTGACTGCAGCAAGTGTTTCGCTCTCTGTTGTACAGCCTTCGGCTTTTCGCGTTCCGCCGATTTTGCCTTAGACAAACCGGCAGGCTCACCGTGCCAGAATCTTGCACCCGACTTTTCCTGCACGATTCACGATCGTCTGCGCCCGAGGGGATTTCGTGGCTGCACGGTCTTTGACTGCTTCGGGGCCGGCCAGAACGTATCGCAAGGGATTTTCGGCGGCACGAACTGGCGAGACAACCCCGACATAAGACAAGGGATGTTCTCAGCATTCAAAGTGGCGCGGCAGCTCCATGAAATGCTCTGGTATCTGGCCGAGGCCCAGACGCGGACTTTCGATCCGGATGCCTCACATCGTGCGGCGCAGCTCAGGACCATCCTTGAACAGGCGCTCGGGGGCGCTTTGCCGGACCTGCTATCCCTCGACGTACAGGATATTCACTCCCAGGTCAGGTCGACACTCATCGACATCAGCGAGGACGTTCGGACTTCCTACTTCGCAGCCGGTGACGACCATCTGCTGTCCGCGCTGAAGCCGGGAGCGGATCTGATGGGCAGGAATCTCGGCTCGCGCCGGCTGTGCGGGGCAGACCTTCGAGGGGCGTACCTCATTGCCGCGGATCTGCGGGGCAGCGACTTGTCCGGCACCGATCTCCTCGGCGCTGACCTCAGGGATGCGCGGCTGGAAGGCGCGGACCTGTCGCAAGCGTTGTACCTGACCCAGCCGCAACTCAACGCCGCGACAGGCGACGGCAGCACGCGGCTCCCACCGGACCTGGAGATGCCCACCCACTGGCATAACAAGTGACCGCCGGCCAGCGTCCCCACGTATCAGCACAGGGCAGTGCGGGCGCGGCTGAGCGTCCACCGGTTGTCGCCGTTGTGTCGTTCGTACCTGAGGACGTCCACGGCGGCCTTCGCGATGGCCAGGCCGCGGCCGCTTTCCGCGAAGGCATCCGGCATGGCCGCCGCGTCGATGTTCACGTGGGCAATGCGGCCGTCGTCGCTGAAGAACGCGTCGAGGCGATCCGGATAGACCTCGAGGGTGAGGTTGCAGACCGTGCGGCCCCCGTTGGAACCGTGCCGGACGATGTTGGCCGCGATTTCGATGACGGCGGTTTCGAACATCGCCCGGTCCAGCAGGGAAACGTCGGGGGACGAGCCCCACATTTCGGCCAGGAGGTCGTGGACCTTGGCCAGGCACTCGGGGGCCGCGCAGGCGTGAAGTTCGTGGACGTGCAGACGGTTGTTGCTCACTGGAGGCACTCCTCGACGGTCTCGTGCGGTTCCAGAATGCGGTCCATGCTGGTCAGTTCCAGGACCATGGTCACCTGTTTTCCGGGGCGGGCGATGCGAAGGTCGCCGCCGGCTGACCGGGCAGTTTTCAGCCCGGTGATCAGCGCCGCGAGGCCGGTGGAGTCCATGAAGTCGGTGCCTGCGAGATCCACGACGACGTGGGAGCGGCCGTCTTCGCGGACGATGCGTGCCACGAGGTCCTTCAGTTCAGGGGCGGAGATCATGTTCAGGCGCCCGCTGGTGCGGATCACGGCGCCGTCGCGGCCGGTGGGTTCAACGTCAAACTGCATTGTTCTCAGCTTCTTCCGTAGGTGTGAATCCTTGGTAGAGGGCGGCGCGGATGATCACGCTAAGGACCACGAGGTCATAGATGACCCAGCCGACATTGACCAGTGTCCCGGCAGGAGCGCCAAGGCCTGTGAACATCCGGACCAGCCCGAGTACTGCCGCGACGGCAAGGGCAGCGATAGCGACCAGCTGCGGACGGATCAGGGACCAGGGCGGGCCCCCGCCCTGGCGGGTTTTTGGAGTGACCGCAAACCCGAGGTCACGGCCGAACAGGACGTTGGCTGCCGCCGTCGTGCAGGCCTTGATCCAGACCGGGAAGAGGGCGAGGCTATATTGCTGTCCGCGCCAGGTTTTCCTGCCGCGTGCGGCGACGAAGAACAGGATCTGGTTCACCACCAGGAACGGGATCAGCCTTGCGAAGAAGTCGGCGCTGAACGCATCGACCGGCATGACTCCAAGGCACAGGAAAATGATGGGAGCTGCGATGTACACCACGGCAGCAAAGCCGGAGAGGTAGCTCCACATCGTAGAGAAGTACATCAGGCGCTGGCCCCAGGCGAGCCCTTGCTGCAGCAGGGGGTTCTCGTGGAGGAACACCTGCATGGTTCCCTGGGCCCAGCGCAGCCGCTGCGTCAGCATGGTCCGCAGATCTTCGGGGGCGAGGCCTTTGGCGAGGATCTCGTGGTGGTAGACGCTCTCCCAGCCATGGGCATGCAGCCGCATGCAGGTGGCCATGTCCTCTGTGACAGAGTTTGTGGCCATCGGCATGACCGGGAGGGCCTCGTCGGCACGGTCCACGTCCAGGGCGTGGACGATGCTGCGCACGGAGCTGATGGCACCGATGGGTGACCAGTCGCGGCGGGCCAGCCGGTCGATGGCGTCCTCGTCGATGAGAAGGCCGGTGGGACCTTTGCCGGAGAGCCGTTCTATTTCGTGGAGGTCCGCCCGCAATGCCGCGACGTCGACGGTGACGACACTGCGCGCCGCGGCGTCGACCTTCCTTTGGAAGTCATAGGTGACATTCGCGACGGGCCTGTCACCGGCGAGTTCCCGCCGTGCGCTGCGGACGGCCGCTTCGACGTCCTCCAACGCCCGTGCCACGTGCTGCCCGGTGCCAGCATTTTCGGTGCGCGCCTTGGCGACGACTTTGTTCGCGGTCTTCAGCGCGTGCTCCACGGTGGTCCTGACGCCTTTGACGTACCCGGTGATTCCGATCTGCATGAGGGCTTCCCGCCGGACGATGGCGTTGGAGCCGCAGAAGAACGCCGCGTTCCACCCGTCCTTCCCCTGTTGGATGGGTCCATAGAACAGGGGCGCCTGGCTTCCGAGGATGTCCTCGTCGGTGACGTTGGAGAACCACTGCGGGGTTTGGACCAAGGCGACCCTTTCATTGGTGAAGTGGCCCAGCATGCGGTCCAGGATTTCCGGCTGGGGGATCTGGTCCGCGTCGAGGATGAGCAGGAACTCGCCCTGCGTTGCGGCCAGGGCGTTGTTCAGGTTCCCGGCCTTGGCGTGCCGCGGGAGGTTGTCCCAGTCGCGGGAGCGGGTGATGTAACCGATGCCGGCCTCCTCGGCGGCCCGCTTCATGGCCGGACGCGCCCCGTCATCCAGGATCCACGTCTTGTGCGGGTAGCGGATGCGGCGGGCAGCGAGGGCCGTGGTCATGACAAGGTCGATGGGTTCGTTGTAGGTGGTGAGGAAGACGTCCACGGTCAGGCCTTCGGGCGGGGGCGGTGCCTCACCGCGTTCCCGCAGCCGCCACATGGTGACTCCAAAGAGGAAGGCGTCGATGAGGCTGTAGGTTTCAACCAAGACCAAAGGCACGCTGATCCAGGCCGCGGCCCAGTTCACCGAGAACAGCCACCGCCAGACCATGTAGTTCAGGCCCAGGACCATGGTCGCGGTGATGAGGATCCGGATAACGAGCTGATGATTCATGATGCGGACCGGCCGGGGAAGCACTCCCGCTGGCGTGCTGGTCATGGGTCTTCCCTCGGGTTCGAATCAGGTCGTCAGGTGTCTGCCCGTAGAGGGATGGCCGTACGGGGACGGCCCTCC
>NZ_JBDGML010000097.1:0-16511 GCF_057655195.1 Arthrobacter sp. Soil_N43 | reverse complement strand
GTGGCGTTGCGGGAAGCCTGCTTCCCGGCTTCCTCGAGCGCCTGTGCAACCTTGGCAAGGGCGTTGGCGTGCTGGCCTTCCCACTCGCTGCGGAACTTGTCAGCGTCCGGCCCCTTCCAGTCCGTGCTCTGGAGGGCCCGGGCCAGCATGTTCTTCTGCTTCTCGATCTCAGCTGAACCAGCCTGAAGCTTGGTGCCCAGGTCCTTCAGCTGAGCAATGTCTGCGCCCCACATAGCCATTCGATATCTCCTTTAATCAACGGACCCGATCCAGTCGGCATCCCCAGCGGCCTCCGGCTCGTCCGGAAGATCCATTGCCTACAAGCTATCCTCCACGACAAAACGGTGTCGATGGGCAGCGCTCCCCATGCAGTCCTCCCCATGGCTGCGGCGCCCTCCCCGAGAGTGTCCGGAGGGTCGATTTCAGGCGATCCAGAGCCTAGCATGGCCGTATGTGCCGGAACATCCGAACCCTCCACAACTACGAGCCGCACGCCACGTCCGAGGAGGTGCACGCCGCCGCGCTCCAGTACGTGCGTAAGATCAGCGGCAGCAACAGACCATCCAAGGCCAACGAGGAAGCCTTCGAACGTGCCGTGCATGAGGTGGCGCACGCTACGCAGCACCTGCTCGATGCCCTCGTAACGCACGCCCCGGCCAAGGACCGGGCCGAGGAAGCCGCTAAGGCGAAGGCCAGGGCGGCCGTCCGCTTCGGCGCCGCCTGAACGGCGGCCGGGGAATCCAGGCGGGAACCTACCTGCCGAATCCGCGCAGCCGCAGGGAGTTCGCCACCACCAGGACGGAACTGGCGGCCATGGCCACGCCTGCGATCATCGGGTTGAGCAGTCCGAGCGCAGCGACCGGAATGCCCACGGCGTTGTAGAAGAATGCCCAGAACAGGTTGGTCTTGATGGTGGCCAGGGTGCGGCGGGACAGCTCGATGGCGGTTGCCACGTGACCGAGGTCGTTGCCCATGACCGTCAGGTCCGCTGCCTCAATGGCCACGTCCGTGCCGGAACCCATCGCGATGCCCAGGTCCGCCTGCGCCAGGGCAGGGGCGTCGTTGACACCGTCGCCGGCCATGGCCACCGTTGCCCCGCCGGCCTGCAGCCGGCGGACCGCGTCCACCTTGCCCTCGGGGAGCACCTCCGCGAAAACGTCCTCCGCAGGGATTCCGACGGCGGCGGCCACGTGGGCGGCCACGGCGCCGTTGTCGCCGGTCAGCAGGATGGGCCGCAGGCCCAGCCGCCGGAGCCGGCTGATGGCGGCCTCGGAGCCCGGCTTGATCGTGTCCCGCAGCGAGATGATGCCGGCGGGCTCGCCGTCTACGGCGACCCAGATGGCGGTGGCCCCTGAATCCTCAGCGGCTCCCAGTGCGTCGAGCATTGCCGGGTCCGGGGACACGCCATTCTCCCGGAGCCAGCCGGTCCGCCCGGCAACCACCGGCCGTCCTTCCACCGTTCCCGCCACTCCGCCGCCGGGAGCGGAACGGAAGTCCACGACGGCGGGAAGCCGGCCGCCGTCGGACACTGCCGCCGCGGGCACGGCAGCGCGCGCGGCTGCGGCAATGGCGTGGGCGATAGGGTGCTCGGAGGCGGCTTCCACGGCACCGGCGAGACGCAGCACGTCGGCCTCACTGAATGGTTCGAAGGCAACGGTGGAATCGACGGCCAGGTGACCGCTTGTGACGGTGCCCGTCTTGTCCAGCAGGATGGTGTCCGCGGTGCGCGTGTCCTCCAGCACCTGCGGGCCACGGATCAGGATGCCCAGCTGGGCGCCCCGGCCGGTGCCGGTCAGGAGTCCCACCGGAGTGGCCAGGCCCAACGCGCAGGGGCAGGCGATCACCAGCACCGCGACTGCCGCCGTGAATGCAGCGCGCACCTCGGGACCGGTCATGTCCGGACCCGCAAGCAGCAGCCAGGCCGCAAACGTGAGGACCGCGATGGCGAGGACGACGGGGACGAAGACTGCGCTGATGCGGTCCGCGAGGCGCGCGATCGGGGCCTTTCCGGTCTGTGCCTGGGCCACGAGGCGGCCCATCTGCGCCAGCGTCGTTTCCGCTCCGACGCGGGTGGCGCGGACCAGCAGTCGGCCGGAGGTATTGATGGTGGCGCCGGTGACGGGGCTGCCCGGGCCCACTTCAACGGGCACCGCTTCGCCGGTCACCAGGGAGGCGTCGACGGCGGATGAGCCGTCGATGACGACGCCGTCGGTGGCGATCTTCTCGCCCGGGCGCACCACAATGACGTCGTTCACGGCCAGCTGATCGGCGGGGATCTTCACTTCGGAGCCGTTGGCCAGTACCGTGGCGTCCTTGGCCCCGAGGTTGAGCAGCGCCTTGAGGGCATCGCCTGCCTTTGCCTTGGCGTTCGCTTCGAGGAAGCGGCCCAGCAGCAGGAAGGTGGTGACCACTGCGGCGACCTCGAAGTACAGGCCGCCGGATCCGCTCATCCCTTCCATGCCGGGATGCTCGGTGAGCCGTGGATCGGCGAGCAGCTGTCCGGCCGAGAAGGTGTAGGCGGCGATGACGCCGAGGGACACCAGCGTGTCCATGGTGGACGCCAGGTGCCTGGCGTTGATGGCCGCCGCCCTGTGGAACGGCCACGCGGCCCAGCTGACCACCGGGAGAGCCAAAGCCGCGGCAACCCAGCCCCAGTTGGGGAACTGGAAGGCCGGAAGCATCGAGATGAGGAAAACCGGAACCGTCAGGAGGGCCGCGGCGATCACGCGGGGCCTGAGTGCCTGGGCGGTGCCGCCGTGCGCCATGTGGTCCTCGTGGGCGCCTCGAGTGGCGCCACCGGCGGCATGCTCTGTACGCTCCGGCCGTTTGATGGTGGCCTTGTAGCCTGCCGATGCCACTTGGTCCGTAATCTGCTGGTCTGTGATGCCGGCCGGAACCGTGACGTGGGCCGATTCCAGCGGGAGGTTAACCGATGCCTGGACACCATCGAGCTTGCCGAGCTTCTTTTCCACCCGGTTGACACAGGATGCGCAGGTCATCCCCTCGATTTCGAGTTCGATGACCCTGTTGCCGGGTCGGCTTGGCAGTTGGTCGGCGCTCATGGCGGCTCCTGGGCGGCTGTGCGTGGGGTGCAGGGAGTGGGCTCTAGGCCTCGTTGGCGACAACGAGGTAGCCGGCTTCGGCTACGGCTTCGCCGATTTCGGACGGGGACAGTTCCTGCGTAGAGGTGATGGTGACCTTGGAGACGCCGCCGGCATTGAGATCAATGTCGATTTCCTCGACGCCGTCGAGCGATTCGAGCTCTTCACTGACGGCCGACACACAGTGTCCGCAGGTCATCCCGGAAACATGGACGGTGGTGGAGATGGTGCTCATTGCTGACTCCTGTGATGGGCCGGCCGGTGGGCCGGCTGGATGGATGGTTTTGCCGTTACCGCAGCAGGCGCCCGATGGCGTCCGCGGCTTCCTTCACTTTGAGGTCGATCGCCTCGGCCCGCAGGCCGGGATCGGGCTCCGAGGCTGCGCCGATGACGCAGTGGCCGATGTGTTCCTCGACGAGGCCGAGGCTGACCGCGTGCAGCGCCTTGGTGACGGCGGCGACCTGGGTCAGGATGTCGATGCAGTACTTGTCCTCCTCCACCATCCGCGCGATTCCCCGCACTTGGCCTTCGATGCGGCGGAGCCTGCGCAAGTAGGCATCCTTGTCCGCGGTATAGCCGTGCTCAGGCGGTGATTCCGCGGTCTCAGACTCTTTTCTGACCGCAGCCGTTGGTGCTTCGGGAGTGTCCATATCTCCAACTTATACCCCTAGGGGGTATCAGTCAACGGGAGTTCTGCCGCGCTGAGGCATCCGTTGGCGCGCCACCCTATTCGGGCACAAAAAAGCTCCGGAGTGCGTTATTGGGGGATACGCACTCCGGAGCGGTCTTTAGGCAGGCACTTGATCAACCTGCGAACTCCAGCCTACTTGGGCGTAACGATGTTCGCCACCACCTCGAATAACTACTTTCGCTTTACTTTCGGGACGGCGGAAATGCCGGCATTTCACCCCGAAAAGACTCATTCCGGCTGTTCTTCGTGGGCGGGCATCTTGAACGGCACCACCAGGACCGGACGGCTTTGATGATGGGTGAGCCAGGCGGCAACGGAGCCGTTAAGGAGCTCCGTAATGCGGTGCCCGAACCCGCGTTCCGGCGTCCCCACGATGATCATGGGGGCGTTCACCTCCGCCGCGAGCCTTCCGAGTGCCCTGGCCGGATCGCCGGCCAGGGTGCGGAGGGTCCACTCCGTGGGTGGCCCGGGCCGGACGGCGGAGACAATAACGGACTTGAGGTCTTCCGTCACGGACCGGATGTCGTCGTCGTTCTTGTCCGGATGGAGGGAGAGGCGGTGCGTGGAACGCGCCGGATCCCACTCCACGAGGTAGCTGGCCTCGTCCACGTAGGCAAAGAGCAGGGGTGCCATCAGCTGTTGGGCGAGGGCGACGGCGGTCTGAAGCACTTCGGGATGCTGGCCGGGAACTACGCCGACGAGCAGGGGAGGCGGGCCGCTGAAGCGCTCTGGAGGCATACTCAATTGTGTTCCCCGCGCTGGGGATTGACTAGCCTTTGAGCTGGGCGTTTGTCCGGCAGGGGGCCGGGGCGGCGCTCCCGCCGGCCCGCATGCTGAATGCTGCGCGTCCCTTGTATCCGGAGTGCGGCGCGCATAGCGTTGAGTCGTAGAGAGGCGGCGGACATGCAAATTTACATGTGGTGGCTTGATCTGGACCTGAAGAGCAAAGAGTGGCTCAGGGAACACCTCCGTGCCGAGGAGCTTCCGCTCTTCGTCATGCAGGGAATCGCAGAAGCCGGGGGCCCCCATCCGGATACCCCGCAGGGCGTCCTGACCGAAGCCGAGTGGGATTTCATCGAGACACAGTCGGAATTCGTGGACTGACGCGCTCCACATACGCGGCGGCTTTATAGCGTCCGATTCAGGGTCACGTCTGGCGTTGCGTCACAGTCATGCCCCCTGGGGTGCCGCCGGCCAGGTCCTGGACTCGTTCAGTTGCTGCCCAGCTGGCGAGCAGGCGGAGTCTTTCATCTGAGGGGGATCCGGGCACGGCGGGGTAGATGATCAGACTGAAGCCAGGATCCATGGCGAGCTCCATGGATTCGTAGGCAAGTTCGAGTTCTCCTACCACCGGGTGGCGGAAAACCTTGGTCCCTGCGTGATGGCGCCGGACGTTGTGGGCGGCCCAGCGCTTACGGAATTCTTCGCTGCGCATGGACAGCTCCCCGACCAGGTCGGCAAGGCGCTTGTCGAAGGGATTGCGCCCGCTCTGCGTGCGCAACAAGGCCACGTTGGTGTTGGCTGCCAGCTCCCAGTCGGGGTAGAAGTCCCGGGCCCTGGGATCGAGGAAGATAAACCGGGAGTGGTTGGCAGGCCTCGTGGATCCGCGGTACATCTCCGAGTACAGGGCATAGCCGAGCTGGTTGGCCGCCACGATGTCCATGTAGTGGTTGCCGATGATGGCCGGCGCCGTTGTGATGGAGTCGAGCATGAATTGCAGCGTGGGACGGACCGTTCCGCTTTGAAGGGGGCGTTGCCGGGTCCGGGCGGAGGGCCCGGCTGCACGGGCAAGGTTGTACAGGTGCTCGCGTTCGGAGTCGTCAAGCTTCAGCGCCCCGGCGATGGCGTCGAGGACACTTTCGGAGGTGCCGGCCAGGTTCCCGCGCTCGAGCTTCGTGTAGTAATCCACGCTGACCCCGGCCAGCATCGCCACCTCTTCACGGCGCAGGCCGGGGACCCGGCGCCGGCCGTGCACAAAGGTCAGCCCGGCCATTTCTGGAGTGATCTTGGCCCGTCTCGAGGCGAGGAACTCGCGCACCGCCATCCTGTTGTCCACGCCTCCACGCTACCGCGGAGCGCCGGCCGGCAGGGAGGTACTGCCAGTACCCGGATCAGCAGAGCCCTCGCTCATCGGCGGGGCAGGATCCAGGCCGGCTCGAACACCCGTCCGGGCCGGAAGCAGCAGAACGGCGGCGTTGCTGCACACGATGAGGCCTATGCCGGCCCAGGTGAGTGCATTGATCCCTTCGTGCAGTGCCGCCGCTCCGATCAGTGCGGCGAAGACGGGGTTGATGCTCATCAGGACACCGAACGTGGTGGCGGGAACATGCCTGCGCGACACCCCGCCTGTGCCTGTGAGCCTGGCGTGGTCCAGAACCGACCCGCGCCGTGAGCGCACAGAGGTCATTGGGCTCCTGGCCGGTCTCTACGCCTGATTCGCCGTCCGGCCGGGGTCTCTTTGCTCACATCCGACCGTGGCGCGGCAGGAACTCCGCCCGGCGCGTCGCATACTGGAACAAACAGGCCGTTTGTGGGGAAAGGGTGGGGGCACGGGCATGAGGACCCTGATGAAAGTCGTGCGGAATGAGTATTTTCCGGCGGCAGCCGTGCTGGTGTTTGTGGTGCTTTTCTGGACTGCGGGTTTATTCGGTGGCCTCTCGCTGTTGAGCAGGAGCCAGCCGCCCCTCGCGACACTGACCTGGCTGCTTTTCGTCTACGCCGTCGCGGTGCTGTCCCCGATGGCCGGACTGCTGGCCGCCGTCGACCTGGTCCGCCGCTGGTGGCGCAAGCGGCGCCGCGGCGAGCTGCGGGCCGCGGCCCGGACACGCTTCCTGTCCAAGGGCTGAGCTGTCCCGTCCACTGATTGCCGGGCAAAACCATTGCGGCTGCCTGGCCTGAGTGGTTCGATGGGCTTCATGGCTACCCCAGAGACGTACCTCTTAGCGATCGGGACCAAAAAAGGACTCTGGCTGGCGACCAGCCAGGACCGCCGGCAATGGTCCTTCTCCGGCCCGCACTTCCTGATGAGCGAGATCCCGAGCATCGGAATCGACACACGGGACGGCCGAACCCGGGTCATGGTGGGGGTGCGCTCCGAACACTGGGGGCCCACAGTCGCCCATTCGGATGATCTCGGCGCCACCTGGACCGAACCGGAACAGGGCGCCATCAAGTTTCCCGAGGGCACCGACGCCGCCGTGGAACGCATTTGGCAGATCCACCCCGATGCCGAGTCGCGGCCCGGCGTGGTGTGGGCCGGTGCCGAGCCGATTTCGGTCTGGAAGTCCACCGACGGCGGCGAGCACTTTGAACTCAACCGTGGACTGTGGGATCACCCGCACCGCAGTGAATGGGGCGCAGGCTACGGCGGTGCCGCCGCACATTCGATCGTCGTCAACCCGTCCGGAGACAACGTGCATGTGGCCATGAGCACCGGCGGCGTTTACCGTTCACTCGACGGCGGAACGTCCTGGGAGCCGCGGAACAGGGGCATTTCGGCTTACTTCATGCCGGACCCCAACCCGGAATTCGGCCAGTGCGTGCACAAGATCGCTGCGGATGCCGCCGTCGAAGGCCGCCTCTATGCGCAGAACCACCACGGCGTCTACCGCACTGACGACAACGCCGAAAGCTGGCAATCCATTGCCGAGGGCCTGCCCGCTGATTTCGGCTTTGTGATGCTGACCCACCCGCGGAGGGCCGGCACGGCATGGGTGGTTCCGCTAAAGGCCGACGGCGAGCGGATTCCGCCCGAAGGCAAGCTTGCCGTGCACCGCACGGACGACGCCGGCGGAACCTGGAAGCGGCTGGACGCAGGCCTGCCGCAGTCCGAGTTCAACGCCGTGCTCCGTGACGCCGCAGCGGTGGATGCCGCCGAACCGGTCGGCGTGTACTTCGGCACGCGCGGAGGCGCCGTGTACGCCAGCGCCGACGAGGGCGAAACGTTCGCGGAGGTGGCATCGCACCTGCCGGACGTCCTGTGCGTCCGCGCTGCGGTCGTGGCGGATGCTGCGGTCGTGTCGCCGGCATGAGGTCCGCCTGTGGCTGAGATCAGCGTGGTGCTTCCCAGCGTCCTCCAGCCGCTCGCCGGCGGGCAGTCCTTGCTGACTGCGCCCGCCGACGGGACGGTGACTGTGGGCTGGTTGCTTGATGCCGTGACCGGGGACTACCCGGTGCTGGCCAGGCGCCTGCGGGACGAGACCGGTGCCCTCCGCCGCTACGTGAATATTTACGTGAACGGTGACGAGGTCCGTCGTCTGCAAGGCCTGGACACGGAAGTTGCTGCCGGCCAGGAAGTGCTGATCATTCAGTCCGTGGCCGGGGGGTAGCTGGCTCAGGCGACGCGCCAAACGCTGCACTCATCGGCATTGATTGCTTTGCGCATGCCCGTGTGATGGTCCATGATCCAGACGACGCCGATCCCGGGCGCTGTCTCCTCGACGCTGCCGCGGCGGATGATGACGTCGTCGTAATTGGGGCCCACCGAGAGGCGGGCTTCGATCTCATCCCCGCGGTGGAGCTGGTCCAGGGCGCGGACGCGCCTCGTGTGTACTTTGGCTTCCTTCAACATGGCATGGCCTCCTGGGCTGGAGCTGGCGCCTGCTATTGCCGGCAAGTCCAGTCTGGCGGGACATTGTTGCGCCTTCGTTTCCTGCCCGTTAGGGCCCGGTTAGTTTCAGGCGCCGTGCCCGTTTCGCGGGGAAAGCGGCTGCCGCCTGCAGGGTCTAGTCAAGGAGGTGTTCGAAGGCGTGGTCCAGCGCCGCGCGGACGGACCCCATAAGCGCCGCATGGTCCCCGAGCATGGATGCCGCCAGCCTGGGCCGCACCGAGTTCAGCCTGCCCAGATGGTGGTCGAAAACTGGAAGCAGCACGTCGCCGGCGTCGGCTGGCCCGCCGGCCAGGACCAGCAGCTCCGGGTCCAGCAGTGTGCTTACCACCGCCGCCGCCCGCGCCGTGCGTTCCATGACGACGTCCACCACCTCGACGGCGGCCTGGTCGCCGCGGCGGGCAGCCTCCACCACCATTTCGGCCGTGACGGTCTCCGGGTCACCGGCACACAGTTCCACGAGGACGCTGTCCTCCGGTGCTGCCGGGCGGTCGCCGGCGACAATCTCGGCAGCGGCAACGGCGCCAAGCTCCCGGCACATGCCTCCGACGGCGTCGGTGTTGCCCACGCCCTCCACGAGCTCCAGGAAGCGCATCTCACCCGCTGCCCCGGCACCGCGGATCAGCCGCCCGCCGAGGCAGATGCCGGCCCCGAGGCGCCATCCGGCAAGCAGGACAATGACGTTGTCCACACCTTGGGCGGCACCCCGCCAGCGCTCGGCCATCACGGCCAGGTTCGCGTCGTTGTCCACCAGCAGCGGCCAGTCGAAGTCCGGCCGAAGCGCCGTGCGCAGGTCCAGGGCTGCCATGCCTGGCAGATAGGACTCGAGGGCAACCGCATGGCCGTCGTCTGTGACCGGGGCCGGAACGGCCATTCCCGCAGCCAGCACGCGGCCGGGATCCCTGCCGGCTGCGGCGAGCAGCTCCTTCATGATCCGCCGTGCGATCATGACGCGCTCGGGCGCGCCCACATGTTCGTCCCGCCACGGCTCGGTGGTTTCCACCACGATCCGTCCCCGGAGATCGGCCAGGCAGCAGGAAATCTTGGTGGCCCCCAAGTCGATGCCGGCAACCAGCCCTGCACCGGCGTTCAGGGCATACCGGCGCGAGGGCCTGCCGCCGGTGCTGGCCGCCATCTGTATCGCGGTGCGTTGTCCAGCCGATGACGGAGCGGGACCTGCCCCGGTTTCCGTCACCCAGCCGCGGCCGATCAGTTCGTCGCAGACAGAGTGCACCGTGGGCCGTGAAAGGCCGGTTGCCGACATGAGGTCCCCGGCGGTGAGCTCGTGCCCGGACACCAGCGCCTGCAGCACGGCTTCCGCGGTGATCCGCCGCAGGACGGGAGCGGTGGCGGCCGTTCGCTTCGGCGACATACTTTCCGTACCCCCTTGACGTCCGGACAAATGCTCTCCCATACTAGCTGGCAGCGGTTTATTAAAGCTATTAATAAACCCTGTCCAAGGTTTGGCTCAGAAGTTTCTGGGGTTTTCTGGCCGGACAAATTTCCCGCACTCACACCGAGGAGAGCAATGAAGCAACGCCTCAAATCCGCCTGCAGTGCCACCGCCCTGGCGGTTGCCGTTTCGGCGCTGGGCCTGAGCCCCGCCGTCGCGGAAACAGCCGAGCCGCCCGGTTCGCCCGGAGCCGCCGCTACCTGGACCAAGGGGGACAAGGAGGGGGTCGGCACGTCCCTCAACCCCGCCTCCAAGGTCTGGTACACCCTGACCGAAGGCACCATGAGCGAGGTCTACTACCCTCGTGCCGATACCCCCAATACGCGGGAGCTGCAGTTCGCCGTCAGTGACGGCACCACCGCCCAGCGCGAGAGTGAGCAGACCACCCGCACCGTTGAACTGACCGATCCGAAAGCCCTCAGCTACCGCCAGACCACCACGGACAACGCCGGCCGCTGGCGGCTCACCAAGACCTACGTCACCGACCCCCGGCGCTCCACCGTGATGCTGGGCGTCACGTTCGAAGTGCTCGACGGCGGCGACTACCAGCTGTTCGTCCTCTCGGACCCGTCGCTGGCCGGGACCTCCGGCGGCGACACCGGCAGCGTGACCGACGGCGCCCTCCTCGCCTCCGATCTCGCCGACGCAGCCACCCCCGTTGCCACCGCGCTCGTTTCCTCCGTGGGATTCGGCGCCGTCGCCAACGGCTACGTGGGAACCAGCGACGGGTGGACCGACCTCGCCGCGGACGGCCGGCTGGACAACGCGTCCGCCACCGCCGGCCCCGGCAACATCTCCCAGACCGGCCAGATTCCGCTGGCAGCAGGCGGGAAGACCGAGTTCTCGCTCGCCCTCGGCTTCGGTGCGGACACGGCCGAAGCACTCGCCACCGCCAAGGCGAGCCTCGGCACCGGCTATAAGAAGGTGAGCAAAAGCTACACGGGGGAGTGGAAGAAGTATCTGAACTCCCTTGACGCGCCCGCCACGTCGCTCACAGGCGCACTGCGAACGCAGTACGACGTTTCCCTCATGACCGTGAAGTCCCACGAGGACAAGACCTTCCCCGGCGCCTTCATCGCCTCGCTGACCATCCCGTGGGGCCAGGCGGCCAGTGCCGAGACCCACCGCGAGGGTTACCACGCCGTCTGGGCGCGGGACATGTACCAGTCGGTCACTGCCCTCCTTGCTGCCGGCGATGAGGAGGCTGCAGCCCGCGGCGTCGAATGGCTGTTCACATACCAGCAGCAGCCGGACGGGCACTTCCCGCAGACCTCACGTGTGGACGGCACGATCGGCCAGAACGGCATCCAGCTGGACGAAACGGCGTTCCCCATCCTGCTGGCCAACCAGATTGGCCGCACCGACGCCGGCTTCTACCGGAACGAACTCAAGCCCGCAGCCGACTATCTCGTTGCGGCCGGTCCCAAGACGCCGCAGGAACGCTGGGAGGAGACCGGCGGCTACTCGACGTCCACGCTGGCCTCCCAGATCGCAGCACTCGCCGCGGCGGCGGACCTTGCCGGAAAGAACGGCGACGCCGGCTCCGCCGCCGTTTACCGCGCCACCGCCGACGAGTGGCAGCGCAGCACCGAAAAGTGGATGTTCACCACGAACGGCCCGGTGGGAAACGGCAAGTATTACGTGCGCATCAGCGCCACCGGCAACCCGAACGACGGCGCCACCCGGGACTGGGGGAACGGCGCCGGAGTGCACCCTGAGAATGCCGTCCTGGACGGCGGCTTCCTGGAATTTGTCCGGCTCGGCGTCAAGGCACCGGCGGACCCCTACGTTGCGGACTCTTTGGCCGAGACCGACGCCTCGATTTCCCAGGAAACCCCCGGCGGCCGCATGTGGCACCGGTACACCTACGACGGCTATGGCGAAAAGGCCGACGGCTCGCCCTGGGACGGCACGGGCATCGGCCGTCTTTGGCCCCTCCTCAGCGGTGAACGCGGCGAGTACGCGCTCGCCAACGGCCAGGACGCACTGCCGTACCTGGAGACCATGCACTCCGCGGCCAACGCCGGCTACATGATCCCCGAGCAGGTCTGGGACCGGGACGAGCCCACCTCCTACGGCCACGAGCTGGGCCGCAGCACCGGATCGGCGTCGCCGCTCTCCTGGGCCATGGCCCAGTACGTCCGCCTGGCCGCCGGCGTGAAGGCCGGCGCCCCCGTGGAAACGCCACAGAACGTTGCCGCCCGCTACGCCGCCGGAACACCGCTCTCGAGCCCGGAACTCTCCGTCACCGCACCGGAGGCGCTGTCGACGGCGGACTCGGCCACCGCCGTCGTCCGCGGAACCACGAACGCCGCGAAGGTGTACGTGTCCGTGAACGGGACTGCCACGGAAGCGCCAGTAACTGACGGAACGTTCAGCCTCGACGTCGCGCTCACCGGCGCGAAGAACAAAGTCACGGTCGCAGCCGTCGCCGCAGACGGCGGCACGGCCGTAGAGGACCGCACGGTCCTCTACTACGGCAGCCGGATCGGGGCCCTTAGCGACCCTGCGGGCGACGACAACGGCCCCGGAACCTACAGGTACCCGACCAACAGCGCATACGTTCCGGGCACCTTTGACCTGACCGGAGTGGACGTCTACGACGCCGGCGATGACTACGCCTTCGTCGCCACCATCGCCGGCGAAGTGACCAACCCCTGGGGCGGCCAGGCGATCTCGCACCAGCGCGTCAATATCTACCTGGGCAAGGGCGAGGGCGGGGCCACCCCGGGACTGCCCGGCACCAACATCAACCTGGAGCATGCGTGGGATTCGGTGATCGTCACGGACGGCCGGTTCGACGGCGCCGGCGTGTACGCACCGGACGGCACCCGCACCTCCGCGGTCTCGCTCCTGGCTGTCCCGGAGGCGCGGCAGATCGTCACCCGCGTGCCCAAGGCGGCCCTCGGCGGGCTGGATCCCGCGACGGCCCGGATGTCCGTGGCCATGTTCGGCAACGCCGAGTCCGGCGAGGGAATCGGCAACGTGCGGCCCGTCTATGACGGCGCCTACTGGGAAGCCGGCGACCCGGCCTGGATCAAGGAATGGCGCTTCGGCGGCGGAGCGGGTGTCTTCGACGGCACTATCCCGTCCCGGGACACGGACACCGGCGATCCCAACGCCCTGGACGTCCTCGTCGGCGAAGGCCAGACGCAGGCAGCCGTGCTGGACTGGCGCGCGGGCTCGCCCGTGGTGGTGCCGATGCTGGGCCTCCAGCCGTAACTGCGGTTCCGGCAACGCACTCTCTGGCAGCGCATAAGAACGACGCCGGCACCCGCCTTTCCGGGCGGGTGCTGGCGTGGCTGTGGGCGGGGATTGACCCGGCAACCTTCCCGGACAAGACTTTCACTGGGCCCGCAGCCCCTACGCCGCCGACCGGGAGGAACCAGCCATGACCATCGAGGAAACCGAGGAAGAAGCAACCTACCGGGCCGGCAGGGAATGGTTCAAGAGTGCCGTCGTGTACCAGATCTACCCCCGCAGCTTCGCCGATTCCGACGGTGACGGCGTGGGCGACCTCCGCGGGATCATCGGCAAGCTGGACTACCTTCAGAAGCTGGGCGTCGACGTCGTCTGGCTTTCCCCGGTGTACCGCTCGCCGCAGGATGACAACGGCTACGACATCAGCGACTACCGGGAGATCGACCCCGTCTTCGGCGGGCTGGAGACCCTGGACGAGCTGCTTGACGGCCTGCACGCCCGCGGCATGAAGCTGGTCATGGACCTGGTGGTCAACCACACCTCCGACGAGCACCCCTGGTTCGTGGAGTCCCGTTCCAGCAAGGACAGCCCGAAGCGGGACTGGTACTGGTGGCGGCCCGCACGGGAAGGGGCGGAGCCCGGCACGGCTGGGGCAGAGCCCAATAACTGGGGGTCCGCGTTCTCGGGCCCGGCCTGGGAGTACGACGCCGCGACCGGGGAGTACTACCTCCACCTCTTTTCGAGGAAACAGCCGGACCTCAACTGGGAAAACCCGGAGGTCCGGGCCGCCGTCCACGACATGATGAACTGGTGGCTGGACCGCGGCGTGGACGGCTTCCGGATGGACGTCATCAACTTCATCTCCAAGGACCAGACCCTGCCGGACGGCCCCCGGGCCGACGGCATGCTGTTCGGCGACGGAGGACCCCACTACATCTGCGGCCCCCGCATCCATGAATTCCTGCAGGAGATGCACCAGGAAGTGTTTGCCGGGCGGGACAAGGACCTGCTCACCGTGGGCGAGATGCCCGGGGTGACGGTGGATGACGCCGTCCTGTTTACCGACCCCGGACGCCGGGAGGTGGACATGGTGTTCCAGTTCGAGCACGTGGCCCTGGACCAGGAGGGCGGCAACAAGTGGCGCCCCAAGAAGCTGCTGCTGACCGACCTGAAGAAATCCCTCGGCCGATGGCAGGAAGCCCTGGGGGAGCGCGGCTGGAACAGCCTCTATTGGGGCAACCACGACCAGGCCCGGGCCGTCTCCCGCTTCGGGGACGACGGCGAATACCGAGAGCAGTCCGCCAAGATGCTGGCCGCCGTCCTTCACCTGCACCGCGGCACCCCCTACGTGTACCAAGGCGAAGAGCTGGGCATGACGAACATGGCGTTCGGCGCCATCAGCGACTACCGCGACATCGAGGTTCTCAACCACCACCGGGAGGCGACCACCCACCTCGGCCACACCGATGCCGAGGTCCTCGCGGCCCTGGCTCCGCTGAACCGGGACAACGCCCGGACGCCCGTGCAGTGGGATGCCAGCCGTCACGGCGGCTTCACCACGGGCGCGCCGTGGATCGCGGTCAACCCGAACGCCAACACCATCAACGCCGCAGCGCAGGTCGACGACCCCGACTCGGTCTTCAGTTTCTACCGCCGCGTGATCGCGCTGCGCCACGCCGATCCGGTGGTGGCCTACGGTGACTTCACCATGCTGCTGCCCGACGACGAACACGTCTACGCGTTCCGGCGCTCCCTGCCTGACGCCGAACTGCTGGTCCTGGGCAACTTTTCGGGAACCGGGCAGTCGGCCGGCGTTGACGGTTCCTGGGGCGACGCCGAGCTGGTGCTTGGCAACTACCCGGCGGCGCCCGGCCTCGGGCTGCGGCCCTGGGAAGTGAAGGTGTTCCGCCGGAACCTGTAGCCGGCCCTTCTGAAGACGGGCTTCAGGGAGCCAGCCTGTCGCCGGGCTTGTGCACGCGGAACCAGCGGTAGCCGTAGCGCCCCAGCTCGACGGTGAACCCGCCGTCGGGCTCCAGGTCTTCATTGCCGCCGTCGAACAGGTCCAGCAGGACCGCGCCTTTGAAGGCCCGGCGTGGGCTGTCCTTCGGCCCGACGTTCCCGCTGACTTTCACGGTGTCCTCGCCGAAATTGTGCAGCAGCACCAGGGTGGCCCCGGCCGAGCTGCAGGTGTGCGCGAAGACCGCCGGCTCAGCCTGGTCGATGACGGCGAAGTCACCCCAGCCCAGTTCCGGCGACTCGCGGTAGCGCTGGATGAGCGTGGCGATGAAATTCCACAGCGAGTCCGGATCCCGCTTGGCCGCCGCCGCATTGACCTTCGCAGGACCGAAGTCCCCGCGTGCCACCGGTTGCACAAGATCCGAGACCTTGGCGTCCGAGAAGCCGCCGTTCTTTTCGTCGTTCCACTGCATCGGCGTGCGCACGGCAGACCGGCTCTTCTGCCGCAGGTCCTCGCCCATCCCGATTTCTTCGCCGTAATAGAGCACGGGCGTGCCCGGCAGCGAGAACATCAGCGAATACACCATGCGGATCCTGCCGGCGTCGCCGTTGAGCATCGGCGGCAGCCTGCGCCGCAGCCCGCGGCCATAGACCTGCATGTTCTTCTCCGGGCCGAACGCGGCAAAGACCTCCTCGCGCTCGGCATCGCTAAGCTTATCGAGCGTGAGCTCGTCATGGTTGCGGACGAACATGGCCCACTGGTTGTCAGGATTCAGCGCCGGCCGGCTCTTCAGCGTCTCCGCCAGCGGCCGGGCGTCGCCGCGGGCCAGCGACAGGTAAATGTGCTGCATGGACATGAAGTCGAACTGCATGTTCAGCTCGTTGCCCTCGGCACCGCCGAAGTATTCCAGCTGCTCCTTGTACGGCAGGTTCACCTCGCCCAGCAGCACCGCGCTGCCGTTGCGCCGGCTGACGAAGCTGCGCAGGGCGGAAAGGTAGTCGTGCGGGTCAATCCTGGCCGCCTCATCCTTGGGCTGGCCGCGCGTCTCGAGGAAGAACGGCACGGCATCGAGCCGGAAACCGTCCAGGCCCAGTTCCAGCCAGAGTCCCATGGCCTTGGCGATCTCGTTCCGGACCTTGGGGTTGGTGACGTTGAGGTCCGGCTGGTGCTCGGCGAACATGTGCAGATACCACTCGCCGGTGGCGTCGTCCTGCGTCCAGAGGGACGTCTGCTCGCCCGGGAACACCACCTCAGAGGAGGTGTCCGGCGGAGTGTCTTTCCGCCACACGTAGTAGTCGCGGTACGGGTTGTCCAAGGACTTGCGGGCTTCCAGGAACCACGGGTGCTGGTTGGACGTGTGGTTGACCACGAAATCCGCGATCACCCTCATGCCGCGGTCCTTGGCCGTGCGGATGAACTCCACAAGGTCGCCCATGGTGCCCAGCCGGTGGTCCACGCCGTAGAAGTCCGTGACGTCATAGCCGTCGTCCCGGTCCGGCGAC